>NZ_JAXOJX010000021.1:0-101578 GCF_034427735.1 Azohydromonas lata | reverse complement strand
AACAGCCGCGCCGCGACGAGCCCCGCCGCTCCGCCCTCACCGGCGGCGGCGCGCGGCTGACGCAGCCCAAGCGCTGAGGTCGTCAAGGCCAGCGGCCCGCGTGCAAGGCGCGGGCTGTTGGGCGGCTGTCGGCTGCCCATGAAAGTGAAAACGTCGCCCATGAGGCGACGTTTTCACTTGGGGCGACGGAAAAGGCGGAAGGCTCAGCGCCCCGCCGGCGCCCTCATCGCCCCCATCACACGAACACCCGCTGCCGCAGCCACTTCGTGGCGACCCACTTCTCCCCGGTGATCACCGGCGCGCCGCCGTGCAGGGTACGGGTGTCGGGGTGCGGGCGGGCGTAGCTGAAGAACACGGCGTTGCCCTTGATGGGCGCGACTTCCAGGCCCACGTCGGGGAAGATCGTCGCGCCGCCCTGCTCCGGGGTGTTCAGGTACATCACCAGCGTGCCCACCCGCTGGCCGCCGCGCTGCAGGATGGCCGGCGTGCCCGGCTGCGCGGGGTCGAAGTAGTCGTGGTGCGGCCGGTACTCGGCGCCCGGCCCGTAGCGCAGGATCTGCAGCCCCTCGCCGTGGTCCACCGGCCAGTTCACCAGCGCGCCGATGCGCTCCTCGATGCGCTGGTGCAGCGCCGTTTCGCACCGGCTGAAGAACATGCCGGAGCTGGTGCGGGCGGCGTTGACCTCGCTGCCGCCCGTGGTCGTGTCCACCGTTTCCGAGCGCGCCAGGCGCGGACGGGCCAGCTCCACGAGCTGGTCGCACTCGTCTTCCGACAACAGCCCGCCAAACACCACCACGCGCGGGCTGTGCATCGCCATCAGCACCTTCACCTCATGCCCGCCCACCGCCACGATGCTGGGCTGCTGGCGCAGGTCAGGCTCGGGCACGGCCGACAGCGCCGGCGGTGCGGGCTGCACGGCCGGCTTCTGCAGCGAGTCCATGAAGCCCTGCAGGGTGGTCTCCAGCGCGTCCAGCGCCACGGCCTCATCCCAGCCGCTGGCGCGCATGGCCGCCACCACGGCCTCAGGCCGGTGGCCGGCGCGGGCCTGGTCGATGATCCATTGGCGCAATTCCGGCGTGATCTGCTGGCTCATGTCGAATTCCCGTGATTGGTCGTGAGGTCTCGCGGCGGCCCCGCAGGGCGCGGGCTCAGGCGGCCGCGCGGCGGCGGAAGACCAGCCTGTCGTCGGTGGAGGCGGCGGCGTCGAAGCGGTAGCCGTCGGCGTCGAACTCGCGCAGCGCCTCCACGCGGGCGGCGCGGTTGAGGATGGCCCAGCGCGCCATCAGCCCCCGTGCCCGCTTGGCCCAAAAGCTCACCACCTTGTAGCCGCTGCCCTTCCAGTCCTCGAACACGCACTCGACGATGCGCAGCGCCGGCAACGCCTTGCGGTCCACCGCCTTGAAGTACTCCTGCGAGGCGAGGTTGACCAGCACGGGCTGCGGGTCCTGCGCGAGCTGCGCGCGCAGGTGGTCGGCAATGCGCGTGCCCCACCAGGCATACAAATCCTTGCCGCGCGGATTGGCCAGGCGCGTGCCCATCTCCAGCCGGTAGGGCTGCAGCCGGTCCAGCGGGCGCAGCACCCCGTAGAGGCCGGAGAGGATGGCCAGGTGCTGTTGCGCCCACGCCAGGTCGTCCACGGCGAGGGTCTTGGCGTCCAGGCCGTCGTAGACGTCGCCGTCGAAGGCGAGCACGGCGGGCTTGCTGTTGTCGTCGTCGCAGGTGGTGGACCAGGCGGCGTAGCGGGCCACGTTGAGCGTGGACAAGGGGCCGGAAAGGTCCATGAGGGCGCCGACCTCGGCCGGCGTCTTGGGCTTGAGGAGGTCGATCAGCCCGGCCGCTTCATCCGTGAACGCAGGCAGCGTGGCGCGCTGCAGCGCGGACGGCGGCGTGGGGGTGTCGTAATCCAGGGCTTTGGATGGCGAAAGCAGGAAGAGCATGGGAATGAACAGTCGGCAAGTGAGCGGACGGCCGGGGAAAGTGGCGGCGGATGCCGGATTTTGCGGAGTGGCGGCGTAGGGGCGGTGACTGATCGGGACTGTGCGTTGGCCGAGCTGAGATCCAGGCCGCCAGCCACCACACCGTCATGCCCGCGAAAGCGGGCGTGACGAAGCAGTAGGCGAAACGCCTGGACTCACGGGACACGCAGTGCCACCAGGTTTCGCCGGACGGCAGTGCGCTCCCAGCCCCTCAATGCTCGCAATCCCCCCCGCGCTGCGCGCTGGACACCGCACCCAGCGCCGCCTGCCAGGTGCGGTGCGGGATGTGGGTGCGCAACCGGTGGATGGCCTCGTCCAGCAGGGCGGGGTGCAGCTCGTGGCCCACGCCCTCGGCGATGTCCAGCGTGGCGTCGCCGCCCAGGAGCGCCAGCCGCTCCAGCGCCTCGCGGGCGTGGCGCGTGGGCATCACCGTGTCCTGCGCGCCATGCAGCAGGTGCAGCGTGGTTTCGCGCGGGGCGTGGTCCGGCAACACGGCATAGCGGCCGCCGAAGGCCAGCACCCGGCCGGCCAGCCCGTCCTCGGCCTGCGCCGTCTCCAGCGCCAGGATGGCGCCCTGCGAAAAGCCCACCAGCGCCGTCACCGCGGGCGTGGCGCGCAGCCGCTGCTGCGCCGCGCGCAGCCACGCCACGAAGCGCTCGCGCGCCGCGGCCACGCGCTGCGGCCGGTTCTCCTCGGTGACGCCGCTCACCGAGAACCACTGCCGCCCCTGGGGGCCGCCGTCGAAGTCGTCAAAGCCTTCCGGGATCAGCAGCGCCGCCTGCGGGAACTCGCGCTGCAGCGCGCGGGCCGTGGGGATCATGGACGCCGCGTCCGCCCCCACGCCATGCAGCAGCACCATGAGCTGCGGCGGGGGCAGGCCCTGGCTGTTGTTGGGAATGAATTCAATGCAATCGCTCATTCCGGGATTGTGGGCGAGGCCGAAAGCACCGGCGAAGCCCGCCGCGCAAACCCCATGTCAAGCGCAACGACTCCGGCGCCCGCCCCGGCCCGCACTTTGCCGGTGCCTGTACACCAGCCGCGCTGCCGGGCCTACCATCGCGCCCGCCGCGCCCAGCCGCGGGCGCGCGCCCTGCCCTGTTGGCCCGCCCATCACGATCCGAGGAGAGCCCGCCATGCACGACCAGATCTACGTCAACCTGCCGGTCAAGGATTTGCAGCGCTCCATCGACTTCTTCACCCGGCTGGGCTTCACCTTCGACGAGCGCTTCAGCAACGAGCTGGCGACCTGCATGGTGGTGGGTCCCAACATCCACGTGATGCTGCTGAGCGAGCCCTTCTTCCAGGGCTTCATCGGCGACAAGCGGATCGCCGACGCCCACCGCGCCAGCGAGGCGCTGATCTGCATCTCCTGCAGCAGCCGCGCGCAGGTGGACGGCCTGGTGGCGCAGGCGGCAGCCGCGGGCGGGCGCATCCCGCGCCCGGCCCAGGACCACGGCTTCATGTACGGCCACGCCTTCGAGGACCTGGACGGCCACATCTGGGAGCTGATGTTCATGGCCGGCGAGCCGCCCAAGGCCTGACCGCTCACCCTCGCCCGCCATGCCCCGCATTGCCCTCATCTCCGACACCCATGGCCTGCTGCGCCCGCAGGCGCTGGCGGCGCTGCAAGGCTACGACGCCGTGATCCACGCCGGCGACATCGGCCCGCCAGAGCTGCTGCGGCAGTTGGAAGCCATCGCGCCGCTGACGGTCGTCCGCGGCAACAACGACCGCACCGCCTGGGCGCTGGAGCTGCCCCACACCGTGCTGCTGGACGTGCAAGGCGTGCGCGTGTGCGTGGTGCACGACGTGAAGGAAGCGCCCAGGCCGCTGCCGCCGGGCGTGCGCGTGGTCGTGTCCGGCCACTCGCACAAGCCGGCCTGCGCCGAAAGCGCCGGCGTGCTGTGGGTCAACCCGGGCAGTGCCGGGCCGCGCCGCTTCAAGTTGCCGGTGTCGGTGGGCGAGCTGCTCATCGACGGCAACGACGTGCGGGCGCGGCTGCGCATGCTGGCGGTCTGAGCCCAGAAAGAAACGAGGGAGAGATCCATGGACGCCGTCGATCTGGAAATCATGCGCGCTGCCCTGGCCTGGGCCGGCCAGGGCCAACGCTGCTGGAGCGCCACGGTGCTGGGCACCTACGGCTCGGCGCCGCGCCCGGTGGGGGCGATGGCGCTGCTGTGCGAAGACGGCCGCGTGGCCGGCTCCGTCTCCGGCGGCTGCGTGGAGGACGACCTCATGGCCCTGCTGCAGGCCGACGCCACGGGCCTGGCCGCCCCGCGCCGCCTGGTCTACGGCCGCAGCGACGAGGAGCGTGCCCGCCTGCGCCTGCCCTGCGGCGGCAGCCTGGACCTGTGGGCCGAGCCCGCGCCGCTGGCGGATTTTCAAGAGGCGCTGCGCCTCATAGACGCCGGCCAGGGCTGCGTGCGCGAGATCGATTTGCCCGGCGGCGCCTCGCGCGTGCGCGCCGCGCTGCCCGGGGACGCGAGCGCGCTGAGCGAAGGCGTCTTCACTCAGCGGCTGGGCCCGCGGCGGCGCCTGGTGCTCGTGGGCGCGGCGGAAGTGTCGCGGTATCTCGCGCCCATTGCGCGCACGCTGGACTTCGAGGTCTTCGTCATAGATCCGCGCCCCGAGTACCTGCAGAGTTGGCCGGCGGACCTCCCCGCGCGGCGCCTCTCAGGCATGCCGGACGACGAGCTGATCGCCCTGAAACCCGACGCCGGCACCGCCGTGGTGGCCCTGTCGCACGACCCCAAGCTGGACGACCTGGCGCTGCTGGAGGCGCTGCCCGGCGCGGCCTTCTACGTGGGCGCCATGGGCTCGTTCAAGAGCACGGCGGCGCGGCGCGAGCGGCTGGCGCTGTTCGACCTGGCGCCGCAGGCCATCGCCCGGCTGCGCGGCCCGGCCGGGCTGGACCTGGGCAGCCGCACGCCGCCGGAGATCGCGGTGGCCATCGCGGCCGAGCTGGTCCAGTGCTGCCGCGCCGAGGAGACGCGCCAGCGCCGCGCCGCCGTGTCCGCGCTGGAGGCGGCCGCCGCCGAGGCGCCGGCCTGCCGGGTGGACGCGTGAGCGCGGTTCAGGCCCTGCTGCTGGCCGGCGGCTTTTCCAGGCGTTTCGGGGCCGACAAGCGCCAGGCGCGGCTGGCGTTGGGCGACACGCTGCTGGAGCGCAGCCTGCGCACCTGGGCGAGCGCGCTGGGTGCCGTGCACGTGGCGCTGCGCGGCACGGACGAAGCGTTGGCGCGGCGGGTGGAGGCCTTGGGCGGCGTGCCGCTCCTTTGCTCCCGCAGCGAGGAGGGCTTGGGCGCGACGCTGGCCCAGGCCGTGGCGCAACTGCCGCCCGGCCCGGTGCTGGTGGGGCTGGCCGACATGCCTTTCGTCCAGGCCGGCACGCTGCAGGCGCTGGCGCGGCGGCTGGAAGGCGGCGCGCCCGCCGTGGCGCCCTTCTTCAACGGCCAGCGCGGCAACCCGGTGGGGTTCGGCGTGGAGCACCGGCCCAAGCTGCTGGCGCTGCAGGGCGACCGCGGCGCGGGGCCGCTGCTGGTTGGGCTGGCGCTGGAGCGGGTGGACGTGGACGACGCGGGAGTGCTGGTGGACATCGATCAGCCGGCGGATTTGCAGACGTCCGGCGACGCCGCCCAACCGCCCGCCACGCCTGGATGACGCCTGGATAAGGCTCAAATCACGAACAGGTCGGCCGCCGACAGTGCCCTGCCCGGCGCGCCCCAGGAGGGCGCGGGGTCCGGCGGTTCAGCGCCCCTTGCGCCCGCCCGCCTTGGCCGGTGCCGGCCGCCCGCCTGTCTCGCGCGGCGGCAACCCCGTGTGCTGCGTCAGCAGCGTGCCGCGGCGCGGCGCCGCGCCGGCGGGCTTGGCGTAGGAGACGCCACCTTTGGGCGCCTGTGCACCGGCCGCACCCGGTCGGCCGCCGGCCATCCCGGCCTTGCCGCCGGACACGGCGGTCTTGCCCCCGGACAGCACCGTGGGCGCCTTGCCGCCCGTCGCCGCCTGCGGCATCCCCACTTTCCCGCCCGGCTTGGCCACGGACGCCCGCGCCCCGGCCGCCGTGCTGTTCTTGCGCCGCGCGCTTTGATACGCCCCGTCGGTAGCCGGCTGGAAGGTCGGGATCAGGTGGTGCTTGCCGTTGCCGATGAGGTCGGCGCGGCCCAGGTCCTTGAGCGCGTCGCGCAGCAGCGGCCAGTTGTTGGGGTCGTGGTAGCGCAGGAAAGCCTTGTGAAGCCGGCGCCGCCGCTCGCCGCGGACGACGTCCACCTTCTCGCCCTTGGCCGCGTCGCGGCTGATGCCCTTGAGCGGGTTCATGCCGGAGTGGTACATGGCCGTGGCCGTGGCCATGGGCGACGGATAAAAGGTCTGCACCTGGTCCGCCCGGAAGCCGTTGCGCTTGAGCCAGAGGGCGAGGTTCATCATGTCCTCGTCGCTGGTGCCCGGGTGCGCGGCGATGAAGTACGGGATCAGGAACTGCTGCTTGCCCGCCTCGGCGCTGAACTGCTCGAAGAGCTGCTTGAAGCGGTCGTAGGTGCCGATGCCGGGCTTCATCATCTTGGACAGCGGCCCGCCCTCGGTGTGCTCCGGGGCGATCTTCAAGTAGCCGCCGACGTGGTGCGTGACGAGCTCCTTGATGTACTCCGGCGACTTCACCGCCAGGTCGTAGCGCAGGCCGGAGCCGATGAGGATCTTCTTGACCCCGGGCAGCGCGCGGGCGCGGCGGTACATCTTGATGAGCGGGGCGTGGTCGGTGCGCAGGTTCTGGCAGACGTCCGGGTAGACGCAGCTGGGCTTGCGGCAGGCGGCCTCGATCTCGGGGCTGCGGCAGCCCAGGCGGTACATGTTGGCCGTTGGGCCGCCCAGGTCGGAGACCACGCCGGTGAAGCCCGTCACCTTGTCGCGCATCTCCTCGATCTCGCGGATCACGGAGTCCTCGCTGCGGCTCTGGATGATGCGGCCCTCGTGCTCGGTGATGGAGCAGAAGGTGCAGCCGCCGAAGCAGCCCCGCATGATGTTCACGCTGAAGCGGATCATTTCCCAGGCCGGGATCTTGGTCGCACCGTCGTGGCGGCCGCTCTCGTCCGCGTAGCGCGGGTGCGGGCTGCGGGCGTAGTGCAAGTCGAAGACGTGGTCCATCTCCGCCGTGGTCAGCGGGATGGGCGGCGGGTTGATCCACACGTCGCGCTCGCCATGGCGCTGCACCAGCGCGCGGGCGTTGCCGGGGTTGGTCTCCAGGTGCAGCACGCGGTTGGCGTGGGCGTAGAGCACGGGATCGCTCTTGACCTGCTCGAAGCTGGGCAGCCGGATCACGGTCTTCTCGCGCGGCGGCAGGGCGATGCGCCCGGTCTTGCGGCTCACGGGCATGGCGACCACGGCCACGCCGGGCTCGCCTTGCGGCGTCGCGGCACCCTCGCCGGCCTGGCCATCCGCCGGGCCCTGCTGGCCCTCCTCCTTGGTGCAGGAGCCGCCCTTCGCGGCGGCCTGCTCCTCGGTCGTGAGGTAGGGGTTGATGTGCTCGTCAATGCGTCCCGGGCGGTCCACCTCGGAGGAGTCCAGCTCGAACCAGCCCAGGGCGGTAGGGTCGTTGCTGCGGCGCATGAAGGCGGTGCCGCGCACGTCGGTGATGCTCTCCACGGGCTCGCGGCGGCCCAGGCGGTGGGCGACCTCGATGAGCGCGCGCTCGGCGTTGCCGTAGAGCAGCAGGTCGGCCTTGGCGTCCACCAGGATGGAGCGGCGCACCTTGTCCTGCCAGTAGTCGTAGTGCGAGATGCGGCGCAGCGAGGCCTCTATGCCGCCGATGACGATGGGCACCTCGGGGAAGGCCTCGCGGCAGCGCTGCGCATAGACCAGGCAGGCGCGGTCGGGGCGCGAGCCGCCCTGGCCGCCGGGGGTGTAGGCGTCGTCGCTGCGGATCTTCCGGTCGGCCGTGTAGCGGTTGATCATGGAATCCATGTTCCCCGCGGTGACGCCCCAGAAGAGGTTGGGCTTGCCCAGCGCCCGGAAGGGCTCGGCGCTTTGCCAGTCCGGCTGGGCAATGATGCCGACGCGAAAGCCCTGCGCCTCCAGCACCCGGCCGATGACGGACATGCCGAAGCTCGGGTGGTCCACGTAGGCGTCGCCGGTGACCAGCACCACGTCGCAACTGTCCCAGCCCAGCGCGTCCATCTCCTCGCGGCTGGTTGGCAGGAATTTGGCCGTGCCGAAGCGCTTGGCCCAATACGGGCGCCACGAGGTGATCGGCTTGGCGTTCAAAGGCAGTTGGGACACGGCGGCAGGACTTCTTCAGGCAAACCCCGCATTGTCCCCGCTCACGCCCAGGCAAGCCCCGATCAGGGTTGTGCAGCCTGCCTCGCCCTCCCCGCTCTAAGGGTTAAACACCCTGTTTCCCGGCGTCATCCCATAACAAGATGACACAAATTCCTGACCGATGGGTCGGCATTGCGCTCAGGGGCAGGCCCGCAGGCGCACAAGAAGAGCGACGAGGGAGACGAACATGAGGCTGAGGAACCTGTCGGTGCGCAACCGGCTGGCCATGGTGTTCGGCGTGCTGGTGCTGCTGTTGTGGGCGGTATCGGCGGGCACGCTGCACACGCTGGGACGGGAGCACCAGTCCTTTGAGCGCTATGCCGGCGAAATGAGCGTGCGCCAGGAGCTGGCGCACCAGCTCCTGCACGCCGCCAGCGCGCGCGCCATGGCCGTGCGCAACGTGCTGCTGGTCGACGATGACGCGCAGCGCCAGGCGCAGCGCGCGGGCTTCGAGCAGGCGCAGCACCAGGTCGAGGCCGCCTTGGCGCAGCTCAGGCAAGCGCTCAACGGCGCCGGCGGCGGCACGCCGGCCGAGCAGCAGCACTTGCAGCAGATCGCGCAGGCCGACGCCCAATCCGGCGCGACGGCGCTGGAGATCGTGAAGATGGCGCTGGAGGACAGGCGCCAGGAGGCCGTGGCACGCCTGGGCCGCGACGGCACGCCGCAGGTGCAGGCGCTGCTGGCGGCCGTGCAGGCGCTCATCGCGCTGGGCACGCAGCAGGCGGGCGACGAGGTGCAGGCCGCGGCGCAGGCCTATGCCCAAAGCCGCTGGCTGCTGCTGGCGGCCTGCGCGCTGGCCGGGCTGCTGGCCGTCGGCCTGGGGGCCTGGGTGACGGCCTCCATCACCAGGCCCATGGCGCAGGCGCTGGGCGTGGCGCAGGCCGTGGCCCAGGGCAACCTGAGCATGGACATGGACACCAGCGGCCGCGACGAGGCCGCGCGCATGCTGCAGGCGCTGGCGGCCATGCGTGACCATCTCGCCCACACCGTGGCCGACGTGCGCCGCAACGCCGAGGGCGTGGCCTCGGCCAGCGCGCAGATCGCCCAGGGCACGCAGGACCTCAACCAGCGCACCGAGCAGCAGGCCAGCTCGCTGCAGCAGACGGCCTCCTCCATGGAGCAGTTGGGCAGCACCGTGCAGCACAACGCCGACAACGCGCTCCAGGCCAATCAGCTCGCGTTGGGCGCCTCGGAAGTGGCCGTCAAGGGCGGGGAGGTGGTGGCGCAGGTGGTGGGGACGATGCGGCGCATCGAGTCCGGCTCGCACCGCATCGCCGACATCATCGGAACGATTGACGGCATCGCCTTCCAGACCAACATCCTGGCGCTCAACGCCGCCGTGGAGGCCGCCCGCGCCGGCGAGCAGGGCCGGGGCTTTGCCGTGGTGGCGGGCGAGGTGCGCACGCTGGCGCAGCGCAGCGCCGAGGCGGCCAAGGAGATCAAGCAGCTCATCACCGAGAGCGTGCAAAGCGTGGGCGAGGGCTCGGCCCTGGCCGACCAGGCCGGCCACACCATGGAGGAGGTGGTGAGCGCCATACGCCGCGTGACGGACCTGATGGGCGAGATCAGCGCCGCCAGCGCCGAGCAGAGCAAGGGCGTGTCCCTGGTGGGCGACGCCGTCACGCGCATGGACCAGGCCACGCAGCAGAACGCCGCGCTGGTGGAGCAAAGCGCCTCAGCCGCAGGCAGCCTGCGCGAGCAGGCACAGGCGCTCGTGGGCTCGGTGGCGGTGTTCCGCCTGGGAGCCCAGGCCGACAGCGGCCGCCCTGCCCCGGTGGCGGCGCGGGCGCAGGCCATGGTGGATGCGCGGTCGCCGGCCCCGGCCGCGGCCGCGGCGCAGCCCGCCACCGGCAGCGGCTGGGACGGCGTGGAGCGCCGCGGCCCCCACCGCGCCACCAACGTCACGCGCCCAGACTTCCGCCGTGCCGCGCCGGCCATGGCCATGGCAGCGGCCGCGGTGACGCCGCTGGCGCAAGCGCGCACGGGGACGGACGACGAGGAGTGGGCGGCGTTTTAAAGGGCCGGCAGCCAGGTTGGGTTTCGCCGGCCGCATCGTTCAGGAATCTGAACGATCCCGCCCATTCAATGGGGGCCCAAAGGGCGTGAAAGCGAACGATGAGCGCCGCCCGCTCATCCCGCCCCGCCCAACTGCGCCTTCAAGAACCCCAGCAGCCGCGCGTCGGTGGCCCAGGCGGCGTTCAGGCGCAGGCGGTCCGCGCCCACGCCGCGGCGCGAGAACATGTGGCCGCCGGCGATGACGATGCCGGCCTCGCGCGCGGCCTCCACCAGCGCCGGCGCCAGCACGCCCGGCGGCAGCCCGGCCCACAGGAACACGCCGCCGGCCTGCGCCGCGTCGGCGTCAAAGCGCAGCCCGCAGCCCTGCAGCGCCGCGATGGCCGCGCCCCGCGAGCGCGCCAGCCGCTCGCGCAGCCGCAGCACGTGGCGGTGGTAGCGGCCGCTGCGCAGCACCTCGGCCACCAGCGCCTCTTCCAGCGTGGAGCCCGACAGCACGTCCATGAGCTTCAAGTCCACCAGGCGCTCGGTGAGCGACAGGGGGGCGGCCAGGTAGCCCACGCGCAGGCTGGGGCTCAGCAGCTTGCTGAAGCTGCCCACGTAGATCACGCGGCGCAGCGCGTCGATCTGCGCCAGGCGCACGCCCGCATCGCCCGCGAGGTCGCCATAGACATCGTCCTCCACCAGCACGAAATCGAACGCCTCGGCCAGGTTGAGGATGCGGTGGCTGCGCGCCGGCACGGTGCTCGCGCCCGTGGGGTTGTGCAGCAGCGTCTGCGTGAAGAAGGCGCGCGGGCGGTGCTCCTGCACCAGGGCGGCCAGGGCGTCGAGGTCCGGCCCTTGCGCCTCGCGCGGCACGCCCACCACGCGCAGGCCCAGCGCGGCGAGCTGGCTGTGCAGCAGGAAGTAGCCGGGGTCGTCCACCAGCACCGCGTCGCCCGGCACGGCCACGGCGCGCGCGGCGAGCTGCAGCGCCTGCGAGGCGCCGAAGGTGGTGAGCAACTGCTCGGGCCGCGCCGGGATCTGCCGCCGCGCCAGCCGCGCGGCGAGCTGCTCGCGCAGCGACGGCAGCCCCTGCACGGGCGGCACCACGGCGGCCTCGGCGCTCTCGCGCAGGCTGCGCGCCAGCGTGGCGGGGGCGATGGCGTCCTCGTACCAGTGCCGGGGCAGGTAGCCCGCGCCGGCCTGCAGCAGCGTGGCGTCGGTGGACAGCACGCTGTGCGTGAAGCCGGACGTGGTGGTGGCCGGCTGCGCGCGCGGCGCCGCCGCCGGCGCGGCCGCGGCCTGCGCGGCCGTGCGCTGCACGTAGTAGCCCGCGCCGGGGCGCGAGGCCACGTAGCCCAGGCCGGAGAGCCGGTCCAGCGCCACCAGCACGGTGTGCACGCTCACCTCCAGCCGCGCCGCGAGCTGGCGCACCGAGGGCAGCCGGGCCCCGGGCAGCAGCGCGCCCTCGTCTATGCGCTGCGCGTAGTGGCGCACGATCTGCTCGGTCAGCGGCGGGGCGTCGGTGTCTTTGGCAAGGGTGAACATGGCTCTCGGCCGGAATTCAGGCCGGCATTCAAGCATGGCGCGGGGTGCAACTGTTGCGGTGAATCCATCAAACAGTGCGCTCGACCGTACCGGTGACCGTACCGGGACAGTTGGCGCCGTGCTGCCTAGTCTTGAGCCCCACGCAGCCCCTTCCCGTTCACCCCATTCACCCACGCCACAGCCGCCGACCCGCCATGAGCACCGACCAGAACACCGACCAGAACACGCAACCAGCGCCCCGCTATGCCCTGTCCGCCCGCGCCGCCGCGCTGCGCAGCTCCGACGTGCGCGAGCTGCTCAAGGCCGCGCAGCAGGCGCAGGTGATTTCCCTGGCCGGCGGCCTGCCCGCGGCCGAGCTGTTCGACACCGAGGGCCTGCGCGCGGCCACGCTGGCCGCCCTGGACACCAACCCCGCCGCCGCGCTGCAGTACGGGCTGACCGAGGGGCAGACCGCCCTGCGCGAAGCGCTGCAGGCGCGTGAGCGCGAGCAGGGCATCGCCCTGGCCGGTCGCGCGCTGCTGGTGACCACGGGCTCGCAACAGGCGCTGGACATCGTGGCGCGGCTGCTGCTGGACGAGGGCGACGTGGTGGTGGTGCAGCGCCCAAGCTACCTGGCCGCCCTCCAGACTTTCAACTTGGCCGGCGCGCAATGCCTGGGGCTGGACGAGGACGAAGAAGGTGCCCGGGTGGAAGACCTGGAGACCATGGCGTTTCCTCGCAAGCCCAAGCTCGTCTACCTCGTGACGCCCTTCGCGAACCCGTCCGGCGCGACGCTGTCGCTGCGCCGCCGCCGCTGGCTGCTGGAGTGGGCGGCGCGCAACGAGGTGCTGGTGCTGGAGGACGACCCCTACGGCGTGCTGCGCACGGAAGGACAGGAGCTGCCCAGCCTGGCGGCGCTGGCGCAGGACGTGCCGGGCGCGCGCGCCTGGGTTGGGCGCACCTCCACGTTGTCCAAGGCCGTGGCGCCGGGGCTGCGGCTGGGCTGGCTGGTGCTGCCCACGGCGCTGGCGGAAGCCGCGGCGCGGGTGAAGCAGTCCATGGACCTGCACACCTCCTCCTTTGCGCAGGAGGTGGCGGCGCACTACCTAGCCGGCGGGCGGCTGCCGGCGCACCTGGCGCGGGTGCGCGGCGCCTACCGCGAGCGGCGCCGCGCGCTGTGCCAGGCGCTGCGCGAGGCCTTCGGCGGCGCGCTGGAGTTCAGCGAGCCGGAGGGCGGCATGTTCCTGTGGGCGCACTTCACCGACGGCACGGACACACGCGCCCTGCTCCCGGCGGCGCTGGCCGCGGGCATGGCCTTCGTCCCGGGCGACGCTTTTTACGCCGGTGCCGCGCCGCGCGACCGGCTGCGCCTGAGCTTCAGCACCGAGACGCCTGAGCGGCTGCGCGAGGGCGTGGCACGGCTGCGGAAGGCCTGGGAGGCGTCGCGCAGGGGCTGAGCAAGCCCGCACGCCGCAGGCGGCGCGAAGCCGCCCTGCCCCTCAAACCACGAACAGGTCCGCCGCCGTGAGCACGGTATTGGCGCCCAGCTTGGCCAGCAGCACGGCCGCGCGTGCGCCCGTGCCGTCGGCATCAAAGCGCAGCTCGCCCGTGGACGGCGTGTAGATGAGCCGGTCGCCTGCGTCCAGCGCCGCCTTGCCCAGGACGAAGGCGCCGGCGTTCAGCGCCCCCAGCGGGCCCAACGCGGCGTAGGCGGTGTGGTCGAACTCCAGCCGGTCATCGACGGCAACGAAGTCGGTGAGGCTGTCCACGGTGGTGCTGCCCGGCGCGTCGGCGAAGCGGAAGGCATCCTGGCCCGCGCCACCGCTGAGCTGGTCCAGCCCAGGGCCGCCGATGAGCGTGTCGTTGCCTGCGCCGCCTGAGACCGTGTCGTTGCCCGCACCGCCGCTGAGCACGTTGGCCACGGCATTGCCGCTCAGCACGTCGCCGACACGGCCACCGGTGGCGTTCTCGATTTGCGTGCCGAAGCCGATGAAGGATTGGCCCGCGGCCAGGATGCTGCCGGCCTTGGTGCCGACCCAGTTCCAACTGCCCTCGGCCAGATTCAGGTGCACGGCAGCGCTCTCGCCGGCGGCTGACAAGGTGTCCACGCCGCCGCCGTCCCAGATGTAGCGGTCCTGCAGCGAATAAGTATTGCTGCCGGCACGCACGCCGGCATTGACACCATAAAGATATTGAATGGCGGCCAGGTCAAACATGCCAATATTTTGCGCATGCACGCTGGAATTGTTGTAGCTCATGACCGTATTCTGCTGATCATCCTCCGCCTTGGGCAGCACGGGAGCTTCAAAAGAATGCTTCAAATATAAAGTATGTCCAATCTCGTGCAGCAGTACCTGATACCCATAATCAGGCGCCATCAGGGAAGCGTAATCCACCTTGACATGAACGGCGCCGTTTGCAGACGCATAACCAGAAGCATCATAGTAATGCCCAGACGCCAGATCGTCGCGGAAAAAACGCATTTTCACGCCAGGGCTGTCGGCCACTTCCTTGAATTTCAGGCCGGACACGACAGCATAACAAGCCAGTGCCGCGCGCACTGACGCCTGCTGCGCCCCATTGAAAGTTGCAAACCCCGTCATTCCCGGCGTCGGGCTCAGCGCAAAACTGTAGCTGATGGTTTTTGGCGAGCCGCTGGCGGGAATATCTGGAATATTGTTGTACAGCAGCCCAGAAATAAAATAGGGCAGCGCTTGCGCCCCATTGGTGTAGACCACCGATTCGATGCTGCCGGGCACGAAGGCGCCGTTGATGGAGACGTAGGCCGTGTCGCGGCCGCTTGCGTCCCAGACGCTGTCAAGGCGGTCATCGAGGTAATAGACGTCGTCGCCGGTACCGCCCTGCAGCGTGTCCACGCCCGCGCCGCCGTGCAGGGTGTCGTTGCCGTCGCCACCATCCAGGCTGTCGTTGCCGGCGCCGCCGTCCAGGCTGTCATGGCCGGCAACAGCATAGAGGGTGTCGTTGCCTTCGCCGCCATAAAGGCTGTCGCTCCCGCCACCGCCATCGAGTTTGTCGTTGCCCTGGCCGCCATCAAGAAAACTGCGGCCGTATTCCCTGTAAACGCCAAGATAGTCATCGCCGGCGCCGCCCTGCAGCGTATTGTCGCCTGCGCCTCCATACAGTGAATCCTGGCCCGCGCCGCCGTCCAGGCTGTCATGGCCGGCGCCACCGAAAAGGGTGTCGTCGCCGATGCTCCCGTAAAGGGTGTCATTGCCGTTGCCGCCGGAAATGGAGTCGTTGCCTTCCCCACCGTCCAGGATATTTTTTCCCAATCTGGCGCTGACGCTCAAAGTGTCATTTCCCGCGCCGCCTTGCAGGACGTTGTCGCCGGCATCGCCATACAGGTCATCATTGCCCGCGCCGCCCAGAATCGTGTCGTTTCCCAGCCCGCCATACAGCAAGTCATTGCCATCCCCGCCGTCGATCAAATCGTTTCCGGCATAGCCGATGGTATTGATGAGATCGTCGCCGCCCCCGCCCCGCAGGGTATCGGCGCCACCGAGACCATAATAAATATCAGCGTTTGGCGTACCGACAAAAACGTCGTTGCCGCTGGTGCCGTAAATAGGCTTCGAGGCGGCCTTGGCGCGGATTTTTATTTCCATGGACGTCGTTTCTTATCAAACCATGAACAGCCGCGCCGCCTCCCCGGCGGCGCGCAGGACTCGAAATTCTGCGCCGTTTATCCTACATTTTGTTGCACATCGTTCAGTGTACGGGATGGACAGGCGGTGCAAGGACTGGGCCCTCGGCGCGCCGTTTGCCGTGACTCCCGGGCAAACCCAGCTTTGCCAAGGAGCCTTGCCGTGTCCCTGCGCCTGACCGTGCTGGCCGTTGCCGCCGCCTTGCTGGCGGGGTGCGGCAGCGATTCGCCCCGCCTGTCCGTGGCGGACCTCACCGGGCCCGAGCCCACGCTGCCGCCGCCGCACAAGACGCTCATTCCCACCATGGACGTCGCCCCGGCCGTGGGCTGGCCCTCCGGCGCCAAACCGCTGGCGGCGCAGGGCCTGCAGGTGGCCGCCTTCGCCACCGGGCTGGAGCACCCGCGCTGGCTGTACGTGCTGCCCAACGGCGACGTGCTGGTGGCCGAGAGCAACGCGCCGCCCAAGCCGGAGGACGGCAAAGGCATCAAGGGCTGGTTCATGAAGAAGGCCATGGCCAAGGCCGGCGCGGGCGTCCCCAGCGCCAACCGCCTCACGCTGCTGCGCGACGCGGACGGCGACGGCGTGGCGGAGACGAAGACGGTGTTCCTCCAGGGCCTGAACTCGCCCCTGGGCATGGCGCTGGTGGGCAACGACCTCTACGTGGCCAACTCCGATGCGCTCGTGCGCTTCCCCTACACGCCGGGCGCCACGCAGATCACGGCGCCGGGCGAGCGGCTCACGGAGCTGCCGGGCGGGCCCATCAACCACCACTGGACCAAGAACGTGATCGCCAGCCGCGACGGGCGCACGCTCTACGCCACGGTGGGCTCCAACTCCAACGTGGCCGAGAACGGGCTGCAGGCGGAAGAGGGACGCGCGGCGATCTGGGAAATCGACCGCGCCAGCGGCCGCAAGCGGCTGTTCGCCACGGGCCTGCGCAACCCCAACGGCATGGCCTGGGAGCCGTCCACGGGCGTGCTGTGGACGGTGGCCAACGAGCGCGATGAGCTGGGCAACGACCTGGTGCCGGACTACCTGACCTCGGTGAAGGACGGCGGCTTCTACGGCTGGCCGTGGAGCTACTGGGGCCAGCACGTGGACGAGCGCGTGACGCCGGTGAACGAGCAGGCGGTGGCCAAGGCGATCAAGCCGGACTACGCGCTGGGCGCGCACGTGGCCGCGCTGGGGCTCACCTGGGGGGGCGATGCGGCGCTGCTGCCGCAGAGCCTGCGCCAGGGCATGTTCATAGGCCAGCACGGCAGCTGGAACCGCAAGCCGCCCGCGGGCTACCAGGTGGTGTTCGTGCCCTTTGCCAACGGCCGGCCCGGCGGGGCGCCGCAAACGGTGCTCTCAGGCTTCCTCAACGACCGCGGCGACGCGCAGGGCCGCCCCGTGGGCGTGGCCGTGGACGGCAAGGGCGCGCTGCTGGTGGCCGACGACGTGGGCAATGCGGTGTGGAGGGTGACGGGGGCGAAGTAACCCCCCGAGGGTCACGGCAGTCGAGGTGCAGGCCGTTGCAGTCAGGCGGGCAGCGCCTCGTGCAGCTTCTGAAACTCCTGCGTGAGCTTGTGCTTGGGGTCCATGTGCACCATGGGCTGCGAGCGCTGGTGGGACTCGCGGATCTTCACCGAGGCGCTGAGATACGGCTGCAGCACGGGCAGGCCCTCGTCCACCAGTTGCTGCACCAGTTGCTGCGGCAAGTTGGCGCGGGGCTGGTACTGGTTGACCACGATGCCGTCCACGCGGAGCTGCGCGTTGTGGTCGGCGCGTATCTCCTGGATGTTCTCCAGCAGCGCGTCCAGCGCGCGGCGCGAGAAGGCGTCGCAGTCGAACGGGATGAGGCAGCCGCCACCGGCGATCAGCGCCGAGCGCGTGTAGAAGTTCAGCGCCGGCGGGGTGTCGATGTAGATGCGGTCGAAGTGCGGCGCCAGCGACTCCAGCGCCTCGCGCAGCTTGTAGATCTTGTAGCGCGATTCCAGCTTGCTCTGCAGTTCTTCCAGCACCGGGTGCGAGGCCAGGACGAAGAGGTTCTCGAACGGCGTGGGCAGGACGAAGTCGATGGGTGCCTTGGGCCGCATGCTGAAGTGCAGCACCTGGTCGAACAGGCCGCCCAGGTGCGGCGCGTCGTCCGCCACGGCGTCCCCCAACAGGTAATGCGTGGAGTTGCCCTGCGGGTCCAGGTCCACCACCAGCGTGCGCAGCCCCTGGTGCGCGCTGATGGCCGCCAGGTTGCAGGTGATGGTGGATTTACCGACTCCACCCTTCTGGTTGAACACGACGTACCGCATGGACCACTCCTCCCGCTGCTGAGCGCTGCTGCCGCGCGCGGCAGGCCGCGCCGCGCCAACCGCGTATTGTGCAGTGCGGCAAACGGGGCGCCTTGGGCTTTGCAACAGGCGCGCCAGCCGTGCCGGCCTGAAGCAGCTGCGGCTGTGGCTGTGGCTGCGGCCCAACGCGGCAGCGGCGCGCGCCTGCCCGGCCAGGCCAGTCGCCCCGGCGGGAGTCGCTGGTCCGGCGCGGCCGGCCTCAGGCCTCGGTGGCCGGCGCTTCCCAGGGCTGGTGTTGCGGCGACTTGCCACCACCGCCGCCATGGGCGCGGGCGCGGGCGATGCCGCGCTGCATCACCGCGCCCAGCGACTCGCGCGTGAAAGGCTTGCTCAGGTAGTCGTCCATGCCGGCGGCCAGGCAGCGCTCGCGGTCGCCCTCCATGGCATTGGCGGTGAGCGCGACGATGGGCGTGCGCCGCCGGTTGGGCAACGCCGCCTCCAGCTCGCGCAGGCGGCGCGTGGCCTGGTAGCCGTCGAGCCGCGGCATCTGGCAGTCCATGAGCACCAGGTCGTGGGCGCCGGCCTGCCAGAGCTGCAAGGCCTCCTCGCCGTTGCCGGCCAGGGCCACTTCGCAGCCCAGGGCTTCCAGGTGCGTCTGCGCCAGGAGCTGGTTGACCTCGTTGTCCTCGGCCAGCAGCACGCGCAGGGGTTTGACTTGTTCCAGGGGCATGGACGGCGCACTGGCCGGCGGCGCCGCGCCACCGGCGCCGGCCAGCGACTGCAGCAGCTCCAGCAGCGCCTGGCGGCGCAGTGGCTTGGAAAGCCAGCGCACCCGCGCGTCCTGTGCGAGCACGCCCTCGTCGGCGGCCAGCGAGCTCAGCACCGCCACGGGCAGGCGGTGCCAGAGCGGGTCGGCGTGCACGGCGCGGGCCAAGGTCAAGCCGTCCAACTCGGGACCGTGGTGGTCGGTGAGCAGCAGGTCCACGCGCTCGCCGGACTCGGCGGCGCGGTTCAGCCACGCCAGGGCCTGGGCGGCGTCAGGCACGCACTCCGTCCGGACACCCCAGTGCGCCAGCGTGGCGGACAGGAATTCGCGGCTGGTGGCGTTGTCCTCCACCAGCAGCACGCGCAGGCCCTGCAGGCCGGCCTCCTCCGCGCCCGGCCGTGCGCCCTCGCCTGCGGGCAGCGGGCGCAGCGGCAGGTACAGCGTGAACGTGGACCCCTCGCCCGGCCGGCTGCGCAGCATGATCTCGCCGCCCATGAGGTGCGCGAGCTGGCGGCTGATGCTCAGGCCCAGCCCGGTGCCGCCAAAGCGCCGCGTGGTGGAGCTGTCGGCCTGCGTGAAGACCTTGAAGAGCCGCGCCTGCAGCTCCGGCGCGATGCCGGGGCCGGTGTCGCGCACCTCGATCTCGAAGGCATGCTCGCCCGCGGCGCGCAGGCTCACCGCCACTTCGCCGCGGGCGGTGAATTTCAAGGCGTTGGAGACCAGGTTGGAGACGATCTGGCGCAGCCGCAGCGCGTCGCCCAACACGCGCTCCGGCAGCGCCGGGTCCACGCCGCACAGCAGCTCCAGGCCCTTGCCCTGGGCGGTGGGGGCGAAGAGGGAGACGCTGTCCTCCACCACCTGGCCCAGGTCCAGCGGCACACTCTCCACGGCCAGGCGGCCGGCCTCGATCTTGGCCAAGTCCAGGATGTCGTTGAGGATGCTCAGCAGCGACTGCCCCGAGGCGTGCGCCGTGCGCGCGAAGTCGAGCTGGCGCGGCGACAGCGGCGTGTGCATGAGCAGCTCCAGCATGCCCAGCACGCCGTTCATGGGCGTGCGCAGCTCGTGGCTCATGTTGGCCACGAACTCGCTCTTGGCGCGGCTGGCGGCCTCGGCGGCGTCCTTGGCCTGGCGCAGCTCGGCGGTGCGCTGCTGCACCATGGCCTCCAGCTCGGCGCCGTGGCGGGCCAGGGCGGCGTCGCGCTGCTGTATCTCGCCGAGCATGGCGTTGAAGCCGTGGACCAGGCGGCCGATCTCGTCGTCGCCGCCGCCTTCGGCGCGCACGTCGTAGCGGTGCTCGCGGGTGACGCGGTGCATGGCGTCCGACAGGTGCTGCACGGGATCTATGAGCTTGCTGCGCAGCCGCGCCGTGACCAGCACCGCGCCGCAGGCCGCCAGCGCGGCCAGCGCCAGCGAGGCGGCCAGGTGCTCGGCCGCGTCGGCCCACAGCCGGGCGAGGTCCACGTCCATGACGAGCTGCGCAGCACGGCGGCCGTCCATGACGACGTCGTGCCGGCTGGTCTGCGCGGTCCAGCCCTGCTGCAGCGCGGAGTCGGTGCCCGGCAGCGCGGCGGCCTGGACGCGCAGCGCCACGCGCCAGCGCGGGTCCTGCGCGTCGCCGCTGCGGCGGTAGCTGGCCAGCACGTTGCCGGCGGCGTCCAGCAGCAGCGCGCCGCTGACCTCCGGGCGCTCGGACAGCCCGGCCACGATGCCGGCGGCGGCCCCCACGTCGTCCAGCACCAGCGCGGCGCGCAGGTGGTGCACCAGCAGCCGCGCCAGGCTCAGCGACTCGGTGCGCGTCTGCTCGCGGGCGTCCATGAGGCCGCGCGAGACCTCCACCACGCCCAGCAGCAGCGCCGCCAGCACGGCCGTGGCCGCCACGGCCGCGCGCAACTGGCGGCGTATGGAGCCCTGTAGCCAGCGGCCCAGCAGCGAGCTCATGCCGCCCCCCCGCGCAACGCGGTGCGGGTCACCGCGCGGGCGGGAACGGCCAGGTGGAACGGGGGTGCGGCAGACATGGGACGAAGCGCGCAAGGCGCCATGCGGGGACTACGTCTGCTGCATCGGATAGGGCGCCGCCGGCCTTGAGCCACAAACCGCGTCAGAAGGCAACGGGGTGTTAACGCGTGTGGCGGGATGTGGTTGAAGCGTTGCTGTCCTTAGAGGCCGCAATTCGGCCCGCGAGCGGGCCTCCTACAGGCACTCTGTCGCCGCTGCGGATGGCGCCGCCGCTTCACGCCGCCGGCCGCGGCTCCTCTTCCTCTTCGCTGTCGTCGGTGCGCGGCAGCACGTGCAGGGTGTCGCCGCTGCCCTCGTCCTCTTCGCCGATGAAGCCGCCGCTCTGGTGCGCCCACAGCCGCGCGTAGATGCCGCCGCGTGCCAGCAGGCTGCGGTGGTCGCCCTCCTCCACGATGCGGCCCTGGTCCAGCACCACCAGGCGGTCCATGGCGGCGATGGTGGACAGGCGGTGCGCGATGGCCACCACCGTCTTGCCCTCCATCAGCTTGTAGAGGCTGGCCTGGATGGCGGCCTCCACCTCGGAGTCCAGCGCGCTGGTGGCCTCGTCCAGCAGCAGGATGGGCGCGTCCTTGAGCATCACGCGGGCGATGGCGATGCGCTGGCGCTGCCCGCCCGACAGCTTCACGCCGCGCTCGCCCACGTGGGCCTCGTAGCCCTGGCGGCCGGAGGCGTCGGAGAGCGACTGGATGAAGCCGTGCGCCTCGGCCCGGCGCGAGGCGGCCATCACCTCGGCGTCGCTGGCGTCGGGGCGGCCGTAGACGATGTTGTCGCGCACCGAGCGGTGCAGCAGCGAGGTGTCCTGCGTGACCATGCCGATCTGCGCGCGCAGGCTGTCCTGCGTGACGCGCGAGATGTCCTGCCCGTCGATCAGGATGCGCCCGCCCTGCACGTCGTAAAAGCGCAGCAGCAGGTTCACCAGCGTGCTCTTGCCGGCGCCGGAGCGCCCGACCAGGCCGATCTTCTCGCCCGCGCGGATGTGCAGGTTGAAGCCGTCGAGCAGCGGCTCGTCGTTGCCCTTGCCGCCGTAGGCGAAGCGCAGTTGCTCGAAGCGGATGTCGCCCTGCGCCACGCGCAGCGCCGGGGCGTTGGGCTGGTCCACCACCGTGCGCGACCGGCTCAGGGTGTTGATGCCGTCCTGCACCGTGCCGACGTGCTCGAACAGGCCCGCCATCTCCCACATGATCCAGTGCGAGATGCCGTTGAGGCGCAGCGCCATGGCGGTGGCCGCGGCCAGCGCGCCGGCCGTGGCCTGGCCCTGCATCCACAGCCACAGCGCCACGCCCGCGGTGCTGCCGATGAGCAGCATGCTCAGCGTGTGGTTGACGACCTCGAAGCCCGTGACCAGCCGCATCTGGCCGTGCACCGTGACCATGAACTCCTGCATGGCGCTGCGCACGTAGCCGGCCTCGCGCTGCGCGTGCGAGAACAGCTTGACGGTGGTGATGTTGGTGTAGGCGTCGGTGATGCGCCCGGTCATGAGCGAGCGGGCGTCGGCCTGCGCCTTGGACACCTTGCCCAGCCGCGGGACGAAGTACCACAACGCCACGCCATAGCAGACCACCCAGCCGCCGAACGGGATGACGAGCCGCAGGTCGAAGGCGCCCACCACCGCCACCATGGTGACGAAGTAGATGGTGACGAAGACCAGGATGTCGCCCAGCGTGAACCAGGCCTCGCGCACGGCCAGGGCGGTCTGCATCACCTTGGTGGCCACGCGGCCGGCGAACTCGTCCTGGTAGAAGGCCAGGCTCTGGCCCAGCATGCGGCGGTGGAAGTCCCAGCGCAGCCGCATGGGGAAGTTGCCCGCCAGCGTCTGGTGCTTGAAGGCGGTCTGCACCGCCACCACCAGCGGGCTGAACAGCAGGATGGCCACCAGCCCAAGCAGGCTCCACTTCTCGCGCGCCCACAGTTCGCCCGGCGCCACGCCGGCGAGCCAGTCCACCATGCGGCCCATCATCCCGAACAGCAGCGCCTCGAAGGCGCCGATGACGGCGGTGAGCAGCGTCATGCCGACCAGCCAGGGCCGCATGCCCCGCGAGCAGGTCCACAGGAAGGCGAAGAAGTGCTTGGGCGGCGTGGGCGGCGGATCTTCCGGGTAGGGATGGACCAGGCGCTCGAAGAAGGCGGCGAAGGATCGGATCAAGGGGGGTGCCTCCAGTGCCGTGTTCTCAGGCGCCCTCGGGGGCGTCCTGCAGCAGGCGCAGCTTCACGCGCCGGCCCTTGAGCTTGCCCTGCGCCAGCCGCGCCACCACGGCGTGGGCGACCTCGCGCGCCACGGCGACGTGGGTCTGGTAGTCGCCGACGTGGATGCGGCCGACCTGCGCGGCCTGCAGGGCGCCCTCGCCGGTGAGCATGCCCAGCACGTCGCCGGGGCGGATCTTGTCCTTGCGCCCGCCCAGGATCTGCAGCATGTGCATGGGCGGCTGCAGTACGCCGCCGGGGGCGGCCTGCAGCGCGGCGAGCTTTTCCCAGCGCGACTCGCGGCCCTGCTGCTGCTCGATCTGGCCCACGCGGCCCATCTCGTCCATGGAGGCCAGGTTCAGGGCCAGCCCGGTGGCGTCGGCGCGGCCCGTGCGGCCGATGCGGTGCACGTGCTGCTGGGTGTCCTGGGAGATGTCGACGTTGATGACGGCGTCCAGCCCCTCGATGTCCAGGCCGCGCGCGGCCACGTCGGTGGCCACCAGCACGGAGCAGCTTCGGCCGGCGAAGCGGATGAGCACCTGGTCGCGGTCGCGCTGCTCCAGATCGCCGTGCAGCGCCAGCGCCTCTATCCCCTGCGCGCGCAGCACTTCCACCAGGTCGCGGCACTGCTGGCGCGTGTTGCAGAAGGCGATGCTGCTTTGCGGCCGGTAGTGCGCCAGCAGTTGCGAGACGGCGTGCAGCCGCTGGTCCTCCGTGACCTCGAACCAGTGCTCGGCGATGCGCCCCGGCGCGTGGCGCTCGGCCACCTTCACCTCCTTGGGCTCGCGCAGGAAGCGCTGCGCCAGCTTGGCGATGCCCTCGGGGTAGGTGGCCGAGAACAGCAGCGTCTGGCGCTGGCGCGGGCACTTGGCGGCCACGGCGGCGATGTCGTCGAAGAAGCCCATGTCCAGCATGCGGTCGGCCTCGTCCAGCACCAGGGTGGAGAGGGCGTCGAGCTGCAGCGTGCCGCGCTCCAGGTGGTCCAGCAGGCGGCCGGGCGTGCCCACCACCACGTGGGCGCCGTGGGCCAGGCTTTCGGCCTGGGGCTTGATGGGGCTGCCGCCGCTGAGGTTGAGCACCTTGACGTTGCTTTCCGCGCGGGCCAGGCGGCGCACCTGCTGCGTGACCTGCTCGGCCAGCTCGCGGGTCGGGCACAGCACCAGGGCCTGCACGTCCAGCCGCGCGGCGTCCAGGCGGGCGAGCAGCGGCAGCGCGAAGGCGGCGGTCTTGCCGCTGCCGGTGCGGGCCTGGGCGATGAGGTCGTGCCCCGCCAGGGCCAGCGGCAGCGCCGCGGCCTGTATGGGCGTCATGGACGCGTAGCCCAGTTGTTCGAGGTTGGCCAGCAGCGCGGGCGGCAGCGGCAGTTGCCCAAAGCCTTGGGTGGTCGTGGCGGCTTGGGCGGCAGTGCTTGATTCGGTCATCGGCGGATTATCCGGAAGCAGCGGCGCCGCCCCCTTGGGCAAGGGGCTTGCCGGGCCGGTGCCCGCGCTGCGGTAGATTGCGCGCCCCGAATGCAGGCCTGCCCATGAAGCTTTCCGTACTCGACCAATCCGTTTCCCTGGCCGGCGCCGGCGAGGACGCGGCCCTGCGCGACACCCTGGCGCTGGCCCAGCACTGCGAGGCGCTGGGCTACGAGCGCTTCTGGTGCTCGGAGCATCACAACCTGCCCACCATCGTGGGCAGCGCGCCGGAGGTGCTGCTGGCGGCCATCGCGGCGCGCACCACGCGCATACGGCTGGGCAGCGCCGGGGTGATGCTGCCGCACTACTCGGCCTTCAAGGTGGCCGAGCAGTTCCGCGTGCTGGACGCGCTGGCGCCGGGGCGCCTGGACCTGGGCGTGGGCCGCGCCCCGGGCGGCGACCTGCGCACGGCGCGCGCGCTCAACCCCAACGCGCTGGCCTCGGCCGAGGACTTTCCGCAGCAGGTGCAGGCGCTGCAGGCCTGGGTGGGCGGCGCGCGGCACCTGGGCATCGCCGCGCACCCGCTGCCGCCGGAGGGAGCGGGCGAGGAGCGCGCGCCGCAGCTCTGGGTGCTGGGCAGCTCGGACTACGGCGCGCAACTGGCCGCGCACCTGGGCCTGCCCTACGCCTTCGCCTACTTCTTCATGGACGGCCAGGGCGTGGAGCAGGCGCTGCACCTGTACCGCACGCTCTACCAGCCGAGCGCGCGGCACGCCAAGCCGCAGGCCACGATTTGCGTGTGGGCGCTGGTGGCCGAGACCGACGAGCAGGCGCGCCACCACGCCCTGTCGCGCGAGCGCTGGCGGCTGGACCGCGCGCGCGGCGTGCTGGGCCCGCTGCTGCCGCCGGACGAGGTGGCCCGGCGCGGCTTCACGGACGCCGAGCTGCAGCAGCTCGCCCCCCTGCGGCACAAGGCCTTCGTCGGCTCGCCGGCCACGGTTGGGCGGCAGTTGCGCTCGCTGGCGGCGGCGCTGGAGCTGGACGAGCTGGTGGTCAACACCTGGGCATTCGACCCGGCCGTGCGGCGGCGCTCCTATGCGCTGCTGGCCGAGGAATTCAATCTTTTGGAGGGAGGCGCCTGATGCGCATGCAACACATCGATTTCGAGCTGCGGGGCGAGTTCATCCCACTGGACGCCTTGTTGAAGGCCACGGGGCTGGCCGACAACGGCGGCGCGGCCAAGGCCCTGGTGGCCGCGGGCAAGGTGGAAGTGGACGGGCAGCAGGAGCTGCGCAAGACGGCCAAGCTGCGTGCGGGCCAGGTGGTGGCGATCGCGGGGGCGCGGGTGCGCATCCTGGCGCCGGGGTCCATGGCGCCAGCGGAAACAGGCGTGGACGAGTGAGGCGGCAGGGGCCCCATCGTTCACGAAAACGCACTTCGCTCCCTCACTGCATGGGAGCCATCGTTCAGATTCCTGAACGATGCGATGCGGCCGGCCCTACAGCTTCATTTCCAGCCGCAGCAGCCAATCCACATAGGTCCTGTTGACCGTCTGCGAGCTCTCGCGCAGGTTGAGCGCGGCGTTGTCGTAGGCGCTGCCGCGCACGAAATCCGGCGCCGAGAAATTCGTGGCCGACAGGCGCAGCGCCAGCGAGGGGTTGAAGGTCCACAGCGCGTAGGCGTCGAACACCGGCTTGCGGCCCACGCGGGCGGTTTCGATCGCCGACAGCCGCGTGACGTAGCCCGGCGTCCAGTGCAGGTTGCCGCCCAGGGTCAGCGGCGTGCCGCGCGGCTTCCAGTCCGCCCCCAGGTTGGCCGTCATGCCCGGCTGCTGGTCCACGCGGTTGTCCGGCCCCGGCACGTCGTGCACGCGGGAGCGGAAAAAGCTCACGCCGCTGCGCACGTCCAGCGCCGGGGCCTGCGCCAGCACTTCGCGCAGCGCGAACTTCGCCTCCAGCTCCAGGCCCTGCACCGTGGCGTCGCCGACGTTGTAGGGCCGGTTCACCCAGCGCCCGCCCTCCTGCCGCGTCTCGTTGCGCACGAGGTCGCTGATCTCGCGGTGGAACACGCCCGCGCTGAGCACGCCGCCGCCGCCCAGGTAGCGCTCCAGGGTGACATCCAGCCCCGTGGCCAGCTCCGGGCGCAGCGCGGGGTTGCCGGCGCGGTCGGGGCTGGTGGACGAGTTCTGCGTGCTGACCACGGGGCTGCCGACGAGGCTGCCCAGCGTGAGGGCGCGGTAGCTGCGCGAGAGGCTCATGCGCAACTGGTCGCGTTTCTTCGCGTCGAACTTCCACACCGTGTGCAGCACCGGGCTCCACACGGCGCTGCGGTTGCGCCGGTCGCCGTCCACGCCCTCGCTGCGCGTCTCTATGCTTTCCCAGCGCAGGCCGGCTTGGGCGGCCCAGCGCGGGTTGATGTCCCACTCGTCCTGCGCGTAGACGGCCACGCGCTGCGAGCGCGCCTGCAGGCCATCGTCGAAGGCCGGCAGCAGCGGCACGCCGTCGGCCAGGTTGCTGCGCTGCTCACGGCGCCGCGCGCCCTCCAGCTCCACGCCGGCCACGCCGCTGTGGGCGTCGGCCAGCAGCGTGGAGGCCTTCACGCTGGCGCTCCAGCTGCGGTCGCTGATGTGGGCGTCGTCGTAGCGCAGCGCGGGGTCCGCGCCGCCGGTTTCCGGGCGCAGCGTGTTCTCGTCGTACAGCCAGCGGCCGGCGCTGGCGCGCCATTCCAGCCGCGTGCCGTCGGCCAGGCGCTGGTTGCGCTGGGCGCTCAGCCGGGCCAGGGTGAAGCGCGAGTGGCCCACGGGATCGGCCTGCGTCCAGGGCACTTTGTTGTCGGGATCGGAGGACTGCTGCGCCAGCGTGGCGTGGCGGCGGCTGTCGCCCTCGCCGTAGATGGCAAAGGGCGTGAGGGTGAAGCTCTCGCCCTCCCCCAGCCGCCACTGCAGCCGGCCGTTGAAGGTGAGGCGCCGGCGCTCGATCTCGCTGTCCACCGTCTCCTCGCGGCGCAGCGTGGGGGCGCCGCCGGACGGCCCGCGCTCCAGCACGGAGTCGGTGTGCGCGCGCACGCGCGAGTTCAGCGCGTTGAGGTTGAAGGTGTAGGCCAGCGCGTCGGCGCTGCCGTTGCGGCTCCAGTTCAGCCCGGGGCTCCAGCGGCCGTCCTCCAGGCCCAGCGACAGGCGCAGGTCGTTGGCGCGGCGCTTGAAATTTTCGCGGGTGATGATGTTGATGGTGCCGGCGACGGCGCGGGCGCCGGTCTCGGCGGTGGGGGCGCGCAGGATTTCGATGCGCTCGATCTGCTCGGGCGCCAGCGAGTCGATCTCGAAGCCGCGCGGCACTTGTTCGCCGTCCAGCAGGATTTGCGTGTAACCGTTGCCCAGGCCGCGCAGTCGCGGGCTGCCGCCGCGGCCCGGGGCGCCGTCCAGCGTCACGCCGGGCAGGCGCTTGAGCACCTCGCCCAAGGAGGCGTCGCCGAAGCGCTCGATGTCCTCGCGGCCTATGACTGTCTTGGCGGCGGTGGACTCGCGCCGCTCGCGCACCTCGCCGCCGCTGCGCTCGCCGGTGATTTCGACACGCTGCACCGGCTCGCCGCTTGCCGGCACCGGGGGCGCACCGGGCGGCGCTGCGGTCTGTGCCACGGCGGCGCCGGCCACTGCGCAGGCCGCGGCGGCCAGGGTGCAGCCCAGGGCCTGGGAACGGGAAAGAGATTTCGACAGGGACATGGCCGAAATTGTCATTCACCCTTATTGGGGAACTTTGGGCCGCCCCCATCATTCACAGAACGCAAGGCCGGGCCATCGCCCGGAGACCGAGAAGAGAGACAAGGCAATGAGCAAGACAAGGACTGGACTGCTGGGCGCGCTGATGCTGGCCGTGGCGGCCGCGTCGTTCACCCCGGTGATGGCGGAAGCCAAGCGCTTGGGCGGCGGCAGCTCGTCCGGCCTGCAGCGCAGCCTGCCGGCGCGCAGCACGCCGCAGACGCCCCCCCCGCAACAGGCGCCCAACCAGGCCGCGCCCACCAGCCCGGCCGCTCCCGCGCAACAGGCCCAGCCCGGCCGCCAGGCCACGGCGCCGGCCGCCGGCGCGGCCGCTGCCGCCGCTGCGGCGCCCAAGCGCAACTGGCTGGGGCCCATCGCCGGCCTGGCCGCCGGCCTGGGTATCGCCGCGCTGCTGAGCCACTTCGGCATGGGCGAGGCGGTGGCCAACTTCGTGATGATGGCGCTGCTGGCCGTCGCGGCTATCTTCCTGATCCGCTTCCTGGTCAGCCGCTTCGCCGGCAAGAAGAACCAGCCGGCCTATGCCGGTGCGGGCGCGGGTGCCGGCCTGGGCGGCACGGCCGCCTCCACGCCCTGGAACCAGCAACCCGGCTACGGCACCAACCTGAACCGCCAGGCCGACAGCTTCGGCAGCACCGCGCAGCCGGGCAGTGCCTACACCCCGGCGGCCGCGGCCGACGGTGCCCTGGTGACGAATGCCGCGCCGCAACTGCCGGCAGACTTCGACGCCGCCGCCTTCGAGCGCGTGGCCAAGACCATCTTCATCCGCATGCAGGCGGCCAACGACACGGGCGACCTCAACGACCTGCGCAGCTTCACCACGCCGGAGATGTTCGCCTCGGCCAAGCTGGACCTGCAGGATCGCGCCGGCAAGCAGCAGACCACCGACGTGGTGCGCGTGGACGCGCAGGTGGTGGATTGGGCCCAGGAAGCCGACCGCCAGGTGGTGAGCGTGCGCTACAGCGGCCTCATCCGCGAGGACCGCGACGCCCCGGCGACGGACTTCGACGAGGTCTGGCACCTGGTGCGCCCTGCCGACGGCAGCCGCAATTGGGCCATCGCCGGCATCCAGCAGTACTCGCACTGAGCGCTGCGCTAACCCACCGGGAGACGCCATGAACGCTCCAGCCGCCACCCCCTCTTCCACCCAGCCGGCGCCCTCGCAGCAGGCCTTGGCGGCGGCGCTGGACAACGTGGCCGCCGTGACCCTGCGCGGCGTGGCCCTGCCCGCGGGCGTGCCGGGGCAGCTCTGGCTGTCGGCCATGCCCGGGCGCTTCGAGCCCTTCAAGCGCTTCCTGGCCGAGGCGCGGCAGCACCGGGTGTCGCTGGTGCTGTGCCTGGCGCCCATGGAGGAGCTGGCCACGCTGTCGCCCGCCTACCGCTCGGCCGTGGTGCAGGGCACGCTGCCGTTTCGCTGGCTGAACCTGCCCATGCGCAACTTCGGCCTGCCGCCGGACCTGCACGACTTCCACGCCGGCATGGCGGCGGCGGCGCAGTCGCTGCTGGCGGGCGAGTCGGTGCTACTGCACTGCGCCGCCGGCCTGGGGCGCACCGGCAGCGCCGCGGCCTGCCTGCTCAAGGCGCTGGGCCTGCCCACGGCCGACGCGCTGCAGCGCGTGCGCGACGCGGGCTCCAACCCGCAGACGGCGCAGCAGACGGGGCTGGTGGACCGCTTCTGAGCCGGGTGCAGGCCTCGCGGCAGCGGCGCAACCTCATCCCTTCCCCCAACGAAAAACGCGGCCCAGGGCCGCGTTTTTTCATGAGCCGGATATTCGGCGCGGATTACATCGCGCGGATCTTGGCGGCTTGCTGGCCTTTGGGGCCTTCACGCAGCTCGAATTCCACGCGCTGGTTTTCCTTCAGGCTTTTGAAGCCGTCGGACTGGATTTCGCTGAAATGCGCAAACACGTCCTTGCCGCCACCGTCCGGGGTGATGAAACCGAAACCCTTGCCATCGTCGAACCACTTGACGATGCCGGTTTGCTGAGTGCTCATTGCAATTGAACCTTGTGAAAAAACATCGAAATCCCGCCCGCGTACTACCCGGGCGGGAACAGAAACACGCAAGGGACGCAGCGGGGGATATTCAAACCAGGCCAGCCACGCAAGACATTCTGTTGAATGACCGCGGGCGGAAAGGGACACACCAGCAGGAACGGACTTGGTAATTCTGTGGTAACAATTCTACACATCCATTCGGGTCGTGATGGGCAAAGCCCGACATTTATGCTCGCCAGTTGATGGACGCTATTTCCTTGCTGTTTGCTGACGAGTTTTTGCTGGTCCTGGACAAACCCGCCGGCTTATTGGCCGTGCCCGGGCGCACCGAACCGGATTGCCTGGCGGCGCGGGCGCAAAAACAGTTTCCCGACGCACTGACCGTGCACCGGCTGGACATGGCCACCTCCGGCCTCATCGCCATGGGGCGCGGCGCCGATGCGCAGCGCGCGCTGAGCATGGCCTTTGCCGAGCGCCGCGTGCACAAGCGCTACGTGGCGGTGGTGGCCGGGCACCTGCAGCCGCCGGACGGCGGCGTGGGCGAAGTGAACCTGCCGCTGCGCTGCGACTGGCCCAACCGCCCGCGCCAGATGGTGGACCCGGTGCAGGGCAAGCCGTCGCTCACGCGCTGGCGCGTGCTCGGCCACGGGGCGGATGCCACCCGCGTGGAGCTGGAACCCGTCACCGGCCGCTCGCACCAGTTGCGCGTGCACATGGCCTCGCTGGGCCACCCCATCGTCGGCGACGAGCTGTATGCGCCGCCGGACGTGCTCGCGCGCTCGCCGCGGCTGCTGCTGCACGCGGCCGAGCTGGCGCTGCCGCACCCGCGCGACGGCACGGTCATGCGCTTTGAAAGCCCGGCGCCCTTCTGAGCGCGGGCATCATCGCGGCATGAAACAAGACGTGCCCCTGCCGCAGGCCTATCGCCTGATCAACCACGGTCCCACCGTGCTCGTGAGCGCCGCCCATGGCGGGCGCCGCAACCTCATGGCCGCCGCCTGGGCCATGCCGCTGGACTTCAATCCGCCCAAGATCGCGGTGGTGCTGGACAAGAGCACCTACACGCGCAAGCTGATCGAGGCCGCGGGCAGCTTCGCGCTCAACGTGCCCTGCCGCGCGCAGGTCGACCTGGCCTACACGGTGGGCACGTGCAGCGGCGAGGAGGTGGACAAGTTCGAGGCGTTCAACGTCGGCAGCTTTGCCGGACACGTGGTCGAGGCACCGCTGGTGGCGGGCTGCGTGGCCTGGCTGGAATGCCGGCTGCTGCCGCAGCCCGCGCTGCAGTCCGAGCACGACCTGTTCCTCGGCGAGGTGGTGGCGGCGCAGGCCGACTCGCGTGCCTGGGCCGGCGGACGCTGGCAGTACCGCGACGGCGCCGAGGCCGATCCGGCCCTGGACGCGCTGCGCACGCTGCACCACATCGCCGCCGGGCGCTTCTTCACCTGCGGCGAGCAGGTGCAGGGGCACTCCCTGTTCAACCAGGAGCCAGGCGCATGAAGCGGCTGGTGGTCCTCACCGGCGCCTCGCGCGGCATGGGGCGCGCGCTGGCCGTGGCGCTGCTGCAGCGCGAGCACACGCACGTGCTCACGCTCTCGCGCCGGCCGAACGAGGCGCTGGCGTCCGAGCCCCGCGCGGCCGGCGCGGCGCTGGAGCAGTGGGCGCAGGATTTGAGCCAGCCCGTGGCCGTGGCCGAGTTGCTGGAATCCTGGCTGGCGGCGCAGGCCGATGGCGGCTTTTCCGAAGCCGTGCTCGTCAACAACGCCGCGCTGCTGACGCCGCCGGGGCCGGTGGAGCAGGTGGAGGTGGACACGCTCTCGGCCGCGCTGCGCGTGGGCCTGGAGGCGCCGGTGCTGCTCACGCGCGCCTTCCTGCGCGCCACCGAGCCCTGGCGCGTGGCGCGCAAGGTGCTCAGCATTTCCTCCGGCCTGGGCCGCCGCGCCATGGCGGCCAGCGCGCCCTACTGTGCGGTCAAGGCGGGGCTGGACCATTTCACGCGCGCGCTGGCGCTGGACGAGGCACTGAAACCGCTGGGCGCGCGCGTGGTGTCGCTGGCGCCGGGCGTGATCGATACCGACATGCAGGTGCAGTTGCGCGGCGGCGACCCGGCGCACTTCCCGGACCACGACCGCTTCGTCCAGTTGCGCGCGCAGGGGCTGCTGGACAGCCCCGAGCAGGCGGCAGCCAAGCTGCTGGCCTACCTGGACCGGCCGGATTTCGGCGAGCAGCCGGTGGCCGATGTAAGGGAGGGGTGAGGGAGCTGAACGTCGGCGGCCCGTCAGCCGGTGGCCGACGGCGGCCGCGCGCTCACACCGCCTCCGCCGTCCTGAGCACCTTGTAGAACCCGGCCTCCGACTGCACCAGCGCGAGCTGCGCGAAGCGCCAGTGCAGCGGCGGCGGGTTCACGGGCGGCTTGGCGCCCTGGGCCTGGCGGGCCAGCGTCAGGTGCGGACGCCAGGGCCGGGCCTCCAGCGCCACGCCCAACTGCCGCAGCCGCAGCCCCAATTGCGCGTGCAGCGACTGCAGGTGCGCCGGCACGCTGGCCGGCTCCAGCACGGCAATGCCGCCGCGCCACAGCGCCGGGTGCGTGAACGTCAGCTCCGCCGCCGAGAACGAGGCCGGCATGGCCAGCATCAGCGGCTCCACCTGCGACTGCGGCACCTCGCCGATGAAGTGCAGCGTCAGGTGCAGCTTGGACGCCGGCGTGGGCCGCGCCTGCGGCGGCCAGCGCCACAACTGCTGGTGCGCGCGCGCTTCCCAGCGCTGCGCGTCGTCAGGCCACAAGCCGATGAACAGCCGGGCCGTGGCCTCGGCCGGGGCCTTGGGGAGGTCGGAATCGGAGGGCACGGGGGTGTCGGCGGCGCTTATCGTTTTCATGCCCCCTACCCTAGCCGGCCGGGCGGCTTCGCGTAAGCTGTTACGCCTCATGCCCCTGCTTGGGCGCAGGCATCGCGGCCGACACGCCGGCGGTGCGCGTCCGCAACAACCCTTCCCGCCTTGCCTTCCACGGCCCGCCGCCGCCCCCACGGCGGCCGGCCGCATTGCCCATGACCGCCGTACCCACGTCCCCCGCCGCCGCGCAGCCCAACGCGCCGTTGCGCTCCTACACGTCCTTCATGCGCTTCTGGTGGGGGCGGCTGGCCGGCACCACCGGGCAGCAGATGTTGATGGTGGCGCTGGGCTGGCAGATGTACGAGATCACCGGCAGCGCCTGGGACCTGGGCCTGGTGGGCCTTTTGCAGTTCATCCCGGCGCTGGTGCTGACGCTGCCGGCCGGCCACGTGGTGGACCGCCATGACCGCCGGCTGCTGCTGGCCGGCTGCATGGCGCTGCAGCTCGTGGTGGGCCTGGCGCTGGCGCTGGGCACGGCCGGGGGCTGGGTGGGCCGCGAGCTCATCCTGGCCCTGTCGCTGCTGCTGGGCGTGGCGCGCGCCTTCCAGATGCCTTCGCAGCAGGCGCTGGCCCCCACGCTGGTGCCGGCCGCGGTGCTGCCGCGGGCGCTGGCCTTCAGCTCCGGCGCCATGCAGGCGGCGGTGGTGGCCGGCCCGGCATTGGGCGGCTTTCTCTACGCGGCCGGCGCCACGGTGGTTTACGGCGTGTGCGCAGCCCTCTTCGCGCTAGGCTGCGTGCTGGTGATGCGCATCACGCCGGTGGCGCGGCCCGCGCACCGCGAGCCCGCGAGCTGGAACACCATGCTGGCCGGCCTGCGCTTCATCTGGCAGCGCCAGGCCATCCTGGGCGCGCTGTCGCTGGACCTGTTCGCCGTGCTGCTGGGCGGCGCCACGGCGCTGCTGCCCATCTTCGCCCGCGACGTGCTGCACACCGGCCCCTGGGGCCTGGGCCTGCTGCGCGGCGCGCCCGCGATCGGCGCGCTGCTGGTGTCGGTGGTGCTCACGCGCACGCCCATAGAGCGCCGGGTGGGCCGCACCATGCTGCTGTCGGTGGGCGTCTACGGGCTGTGCATGCTGGTGTTCGGCTGGTCCACCAACTTCCTGCTGTCCTTCGCGGCGCTGCTGGTCTCGGGCGGCGCGGACATGATCAGCGTGGTGATCCGCCAGTCCCTCGTGCAACTGGACACGCCCGACGAGATGCGCGGCCGCGTCGCGGCGGTGAACTCCATCTTCATCGGCGCCAGCAACCAGCTCGGCGAGTTCGAGTCCGGCGCCACGGCCGCTGCCTTCGGCCCGGTCGGCTCGGTCGTCCTGGGCGGCATGGGCACGCTGCTGGTGGTGGGACTGTGGTTCCGCCTCTTCCCGACGCTGGCGCGGCGCGAGACGCTGTCCTCGCCCCCGGCCTGACGCCTGCCCGCCGCCTCAGATCGCCCGTCCCTCGAAGCGCACGCACTGCCGCCGCACCACCTCCGGCAGGTATTTCTCGTGCGCCTGCACCGCGCGCAGCCAGGCGGCGTCGGCGCCGTCGTCGCGGCCCAGCATGTCGCGCAGCAGCGCCAGCGCGGGCTCGGCTTGTAAATCCTCGGCGTGGGGCTCGATCTCCTTGAGCGTCTGCGCGATCTGGGCGCGGATGGATTGCCGCTCGGCGCTGCGCGAATCCACCACCTCCCCGTCCAGGCCGAAGCGGCAGGCCTGGAAGCGGTTGTAGGTGTAGGCGAGGTAGTCGTCCTCGCGGGGCTGGAAGGGCTCCTGCAGCACCAGGCGCCGCGCCACGCACTGCAGGTAGGCGGCGATGGCGGCGGCTTTTTCAATGGTCAGCGGCGTGTCCATCACCCGCACCTCGATCGTTCCGTACTCCGGCTTTGGGCGGATGTCCCAATAAAAATCCTTCATGGACTCGACCACGCCGGTGCGGTGCATCTTGGCGAAGTAGGTGCTGAACTCCTCCCAGGTCAGCGCCCACGGGGCGCGGCCGGACAGCGGAAAGGCGAACACCGAGTTCAGCCGCGCGCTCTGGAACCCCGTGTCGCTGCCCTGCACGTAGGGCGAGGAGGCCGACAGCGCGATGGCGTGCGGGATGTAGCGCTGCAGCGCGTGCAGCAGCCACAGCGCCTGGTCGGCGCTGGGGCAGCCGATGTGCACGTGCTGGCCGAACACGGTGAACTGCTTGCTCAGGTAGCCGTAAAGCTCGGAGACCTGGCGGTAGCGCGGCGTGTCGTAGATGCGCCGGCGGCTCCAGTCCTGGAAGGGGTGCGTGCCCCCGCCGCACAGGCGCAGGTTCTGCTGCTGCGCGCAGTCCACCAGCACGTCGCGCACTTCGCGCAGCTCGGCCATCACCTGCCCGTAGCCGCGGCACACCCCGGTGGAGAGCTCGATCATGCTGCTCGTGATCTCGGGCTTCACGTCGGCCGCCATCTTGTGGCGCTGCACCAGGCGCAGCAGGTCGTCGGAGCCGGGGGTGAGGTCGTAGTCGTGGCGGCTGACGATTTGCAGCTCCAGCTCCACGCCGAGCGTGAAGGCTTCGGAGCTGGCGAACGGGGGCAGGCTCATGGCGGGTCTCCGGCAGGCAGTGACGGCCTGGCAACGGCAAGCCGTGCACCAGGCGGGAAGGTTCAGGCGCTCAGCGCGCGGGCTCGTGCGCCTCGGCCTCGTGGGCCAGGCGCAGCCCGTAGAGCAGCACCAGCGGCGCGGGCAGCTCGATCAGCGCCAGCATGCTCAGCAGCAGCGGCATGAGCTGCGAGGCGCTGACCGGGTGCAGCGCGGCGAAGTCCAGCGCCAGCAGCCAGGCCGTGCCGGACATGGGCAGCAGCGACGCGCCCAACGCGCCGGCCTGGCGCCAGCTCAGGCCGCTGGCCGGGGCCAGCAGCGCCACGGCGCCGAGCTTGGCCAGCGCGCGCGCCAGCAGCAGCGCGGCGGCGACGCCCATGGCGTCCGGCAGCGCCGCGGGCGACCAGGCCGAGGCCGCGGCCACGAACAGCACCAGCGCCAGCACCCCGCCCGCGCTGCCGAACTGGCGCCGCCACACCCAGGGCCGCGGATGGCGGTTGCGCAGCCAGATGCCCGCCAGCAGCGGCACCAGCAGCGTGGAGAGCTGCAGCGTCTTGGCCAGCGCCAGCGCCAGCAGCACGCAGCCCAGCAACAGCGCCACGGCGTTGTCCTGGCGCAAGTCCAGCCGCCGCGCGATCAGGCCCAGCGCCGAGCCCAGCAGCGCACCCAGCACGATGGAGCCGGCCAGCCCAAGCAGCACGGGCGCCAGCGCGTCCTGCCAGCCGGGATCGGAGAGCCGCAGGCCGCCGCTGTAGGCCTTGAGCAGCAGCAGCGCATAGAGCGTGTTGAGGGCGCTGAGCGTGCTCAGCCGCTCGGTCACCTGGCCGGCGGCGTCACTTTCGGCGATGACGCGCTGCACCACCGCCGGCGACACGCTCACCGCGATGAGCGCCAGCGCCGCGGCCACGGGCTGCGCCACGTCCAGCCACAGCGCGGCGAGGTAGACGGCCAGCGCCGTGAGCAGCGACTCCAGCACGCTGGTGGCCAGCAGCGCCGGGTTGCGCACCAGCCAGCGCAGGTTCAGCCGCGCGCCGGCCTCGAACAGCAGCAGCGCCAGCGCCATGTCCACCACCAGGCGCAGCGCGGTCTCGCTGCCGTCCGCGCCCGCGCCGAAGAGGGCCAGCACGGCACCCACGGCGATGTAGCCCATGAGCCGCGGCCAGTGCAGCAGCCGCCACAGGCCCTCGCCCAACAGCGCTGCCAGGATGAGCACCAGCGTGGCGCCCAGCAGCGTGTCGGGGCGCAAGGCCCAGGGGGCGGTGACGAGGGAATCCATGTCGCTCCAGGCAACCTAAGGGGGCGCCGACTTTGCCGCAGTGCAGCAATCGGCGTGCAACGGGAGGTGACGATAAGACACGCGGCCCGCCCGGCGGGCCGCGCCCGGCGCTGCCCGGTCAGCGGTGCAGCGGGTCCTGCGGGCCCTGGAAGCCGCCCCTGCGCAGCGTGACCACCAGGGTGTCGCGCCAGCCGGCTTCGCCGGTGGGCTGGATGGGGGTGGTTTCGTGGATGACGCGGGTGTCGTCGAGCAGCAGCAGCGTGCCGGGCTCGCTCATGGTGAAGCGCAGGCCCTGCGGGCCGTTGGCGTCGAAGACGCGCGTCTCGCCGCCCTTGATGCCTTCGCGCCCAACCAGCAGCACGGCCACCATGTCCACGCCGTCGCGGTGCGCACCCTCGGGGGTTGGGCGGCCGATGCCGTCGGTGGTGTCTATGCGGAAGACGTGCGCCTCCACGTACCAGGGCTGCGGGCCGCGCAGCGCGTCGGCGCGCTGCGCCAGCAGCAGCAGCAGCGGCTGCCACAGCGGCTGCGCCTCCAGCGCGGGCTCCACGGGCTCGAACCAGCGCTCTATGCCGCCGTGCAGCGCGTTGTATTCGACGGGCTGCCAGTGCGCGCGGTGCGGCACGGGCTGCACCTGGCCGTCGGCCACGATGTAGTTGGCGTGGCGGCGGCGCCGGTAGCGGCCGCCGTCGCGCAGGTAGGCGTCAGGGGGCAGCCGGTCCCAGAAGGGCTGCCAGTCGCCCAGCGCGCCAGCTTGCACGTGCAGCAGCGCCTGCAGCGCCTGCGGGGAAAGCACCGCGTGGCCCTGCGTGCACAGGACGTCGTCGAGCCGGGCGGGATCGGTGAAGGGCGGGGCCAGCATGAAAACCTCTCAACAAAGGAACTACGGGAAAAAGAAGGCGCAAAGCGGTCCTGGGCGCGCGCGCCGCGGCCTCAGCCGCCGTAGCGGCGGGGCGGCAGCGGCGCGCCGCAGTCGCTGCAAAAGCGCGCCTCGGGGTCGTGGCCCTCGCTCAGGCAGCTTGGGCAGGTGCGCGTGCTTGGGCGGCCGTGGATGCGCCGCGCCGTGAACTCGGCGCTGACGATGCCCGTGGGCACGGCCAGCGTGCCCCAGCCCAGCAGCATCATCACCGAGGCAATGAGGCGGCCAAGCTCGGTCTTGGGCGTGATGTCGCCAAAGCCCACGGTGGTCATGGTCGTGATGGCCCAGTACACCGACACGGGAATGTTGGCGAAGCCGTTGGCCGGCCCCTCCACCACGTACATCAGCGTGCCCATGACCACCACCACCATGACCACGAAGGACAGGAACACCAGGATCTTGCGCCGGCTGGCCATGAGCGCCCGCCCAAGCGCGCCGTACTCGGCCACGTAGGCACCGAGCTTGAGGATTCGAAAGAGCCGCAACAGCCGCAGCACGCGCACGTCCATGAGCGCGTGCAGGCCCGGGACGAGGAAGGACAGGTAGGTCGGCAGGATGGCCAGCAGGTCGATGACGCCGAAGAAGCTGCGCGCGTAGCGCAGCGGGCGCTGCACGCAGCTCAGGCGCGCCACGTACTCCAGCGTGAACAGCAGCGTGAAGCCCCACTCCAGCGTGTCGAAAAGCGGGCCGAAGCGCGCGCGCAGCGCGGGCACGCTGTCGAGCATGACCACGACGACGCTGCCCAGGATGAGGGCGATGAGGGCCAGGTCGAAAGCCCGCCCGGCCGGCGTGTCGGCCTCGAAGATGACGGTGTAGAAGCGCAGCCGCCAGCCGCCCAGGGGGCGGCCCAGGCGGCGGGCATCGGGGACGACGGGGGTGAACGGGGCGCTGCTGTGGTCCATGGGTACTTCCAGTGCGCGATTTTGGGCTGTGGCACAGTCCCGCCCCGCTGCCTTTAAGCAAACGAAGAAAAGGTTTTCCCCGATGTCCCGCCGTCCTGCCGGAGAGTGCCCGTGGCGCTGAAGTCCACCATCTACAAGGCCCAGCTGCAGCTGGCCGACATGGACCGCCATGTCTACGCCGACCACGCCCTCACGCTGGCGCGCCACCCGTCCGAGACCGAGGAGCGGCTGATGATGCGCGTGCTGGCCTTCGCGCTGTACGTGGCTGCCGACGACCACCACGGCCAGCTCGAATTCACCAAGGGCCTGTCGGACGTGGACGAGCCCGCGCTCTGGCACAAGGACCTCACCGGGCAACTGCTGCACTGGATCGAGCTTGGGCAGCCCGACGAGCGGCGGCTGCTCAAGGCCGCGGGGCGATCGGACCGGGTGACGGTCATCAGCTACGCCGCCTCCACGCCCGTGTGGTGGGCGCCGCTGCAGGGCAAGCTCGCGCGGGTGTCCAACATCACGGTGTGGCAGATCCCGGCCGACCAGAGCCAGGCGCTGGCCGCGCTGGCGCAGCGCGGCATGAGCCTGCAGGTGACGGTGCAGGACGGCATCGTCTGGGTGGGCGACGGGCAGCGCTCGGTGCAGATCGAGCCCGTGAAGCTCACGGCCTGAGCATCGACTGGCCGCGGCGAGGGCGGCGCCACAATGGGCGCCCTCCTTTGCTTCCCGCCCGCCGCGACCATGAACCCCAGCGCGCTGCCGCCACCGGCCCAAGACATCCTGCAGTTCTGGTTCGGCGCGCCGCCGCTCAAGGCGCAGCAGCGCTGGTTCGCCAAGGACGCCGCCTTCGACGCGCAGATCCGCGAGCGCTTCGGCGCCCACATCGAAGCCGCGCTGCGCGGCGAGCTCGACGGCTGGCAGTCCGACGCCCAGGCCGCGCTGGCGCGGCTGCTGCTGCTGGACCAGTTCACGCGCAACGTCTTTCGCGACACGCCGCGCGCCTTTGCCGGCGACGCGCTGGCCCTGGCCGGCGCGCGCGCCCTGGTGGACGCGGGCCAGGACCAGGTGCTGGCGCCGCTGCAGCGCGTCTTCGTCTATCTGCCCTTCGAGCACGCCGAGGATCTGGCGGCGCAGGCGCAGGGGCTGCGCCTCTTCGAAGCGCTGGCGCGCTGCGACACCACGGCGGCGGACTTCGAGTTCTGGGCGCGCAAGCACCACGTGATCATCGAGCGCTTCGGCCGCTTCCCGCACCGCAACGCGGTGCTTGGGCGCGAGTCCACGGTCGAGGAGATCGAGTTCCTGCAGCAGCCCTATTCGCGCTTCTGAGCCGGCCCGTGCCGGGTGTGCAAAGCGTCACGGCGCGCGGGCCGGTGCCGGCCGGGGGGCGACCCAAGGGCGATATGGTTGCGCCGCACGGCCGCTGCGCCCGGGAGGGCGGACGCCGGCAGCGCCTACCCATTGCCTATCCACGCCCATGCAAACGACCTTCGCAGACACCATCCTCAACATCTCCGTCACCGGCGCGCTGGTGCGGCTGGAGCTGGGCACCGTGGCGCCCACCGCCACCCAGGACGGCAAGCAGGAGCTCACCACCACGGCCACGCAGCAGGTGGTGATGCCGCTGGAAGGCTTCGTGCGCGCCTTCGGCATGCAGGAAACCGTGATCAAGAAGCTCATTGCCGACGGCGTGCTCAAGGCGCAGCCCGCGCCGGCCCAAGCGGCCAACTGAGCGCGCGCCATGCCGCGGCCGGCGGGCCGGTGGCGCGGCGCACATTGCATGCTCGCTTGTCAGGGACGGCCAGCCGGGTCAAGGGGCTGGGTGCGCACGGGGGTGATAATCCGCCGGTTTGTGCACGTGCGCGGTGCGCATGGAGTCCCGAGCCTTGACCGTCAAGCGTAGTTGCCTTCCCCTGCCCGCCGCGGCCACGACGGCGCGGCGGATGTCCCCGGCCCCGCGGCCCCTGCCGCGGGCGGCCCTCTCATGAACGCCGGCGTGCGCAGCGTGCAGCGCACGCGGCTGCTGCGCTGGATGGCCGTGGCCCTGCTCTTTCTCATGGGCGTGGGCCTGGTGCAGTGGAGCCAGGTGCGGCGCCTGGAAGCGCTCTCCGACGTCAAGGACGACTACCTGCTGCTGGGCCTACAGCAGTTGCGCAGCGACTACCTGGAGCTGCGCAGCCAGTGGCGCGCGCCCGGCGGGCCGGTGCGCGAGGCCGACTCGCTGCAGCAGCGCTACGAGGCCTTCGGGCAGCGCGTGGCGCTGCTGGACGACGAGCACGCGCAGCGCCTGGTGGCGCGCAACCCCGAGCTGGAGCACGCCGCGCGCATGGTGCGCGACTTCGTGGCGCGCGCCGATCTCTACTTGGGCGCCAACCCCAAGGCGCGGCTGAGCGAGGAATCGCACCGCGCGCTGCAGCAGGAGCTGGAGGCGCTGGACGAGCCCACCCGCATGCTGGCGCGCGACAGCACCCGCGAGGTGGCCGCGCAGACCGCGCAGCGCCAGGAGGGCGTGGCCGAGCACGCACGCATGGACATGCTGCTGACGCTGCTGCTGGCGCTGTGCACGCTGGCCTGCGCGCTGGCGCTGCTGCGCCAGCGCCACAAGCTCGACCAGCGCAGCGCCGGCGTGGAGCTGCTGGCGCAGCGGCTGCGCGAGGCGCGCCAGGAGTCCGAGTCGGCCAGCCAGGCCAAGAGCGCCTTCCTGGCCAACATGAGCCACGAGATACGCACGCCCTTCCAGGGCCTGCTGGGCATGCTGGCGCTGCTGCGCGACACGCCGCTGGAGCCGCGCCAGCAGGAGTACCTGCGCACGGCCAACGAGGCGGCGGACCACCTGCTGTCCATACTCAACGACATCCTGGACATGTCCAAGCTGGAGGCCGGCTCGCTGGCCCTGCTGAGCGAGCCCGTGGTGCTGCGCCCCATGGTGGCGGAGGTCGAGCAGGTGATGCGCCCGCGCGCCATGGCCAAGGGCCTGGCGCTGCGCGTGCACGTGGCGCCGGAGCTGCCCGCGGCGCTGGAGCTGGACGGCACGCGGCTCAAGCAGGTGCTCAACAAGCTGATGAACAACGCCATCCAGTTCACCGACAGCGGCTCGGTGACGCTCAACGTGCGCCTGGGCAACGCCAGCGGCACGCTGGAGTGCGCGGTGACGGACACGGGCATCGGCATGGACGAGTACACGCTCAGCCGGCTGTTCCAGCGCTTCGTGCAGGCCGGCGGCCCGCGCCGGCATGGCGGCACGGGGCTGGGCTTGGAGATTTCCCGCCACCTGGCGCGGCTCATGGGCGGCGACCTGCTGGTGCAAAGCAGCCCCGGCGCGGGCAGCACCTTCACGCTGGTGCTGCCGCTGGTGGAGGCGCAGGCGCCGCCGCTGCCGGAGGCCGACGAGCGGCTGCCGGTGGCGGGCCTGCGCGTGCTGGTGGCCGAGGACCACGAGATCAACCGCCGCTACCTGGCCGCGCTGCTGGACCGCCTGGGCCACCGCGCGCGCATCGTGCGCAACGGCGTGGACGCGGTGCAGGCGGTGGCCGAGCAGCGCTTTGACCTGGTGCTGATGGACCTGCACATGCCCGTGCTCGATGGCGCGGGCGCCGCGCAGGCCATACGTGCCCTGCCCGCACCGGCGGGTCAGGTTCCCATAGTGGCGCTCACTGCAGACGCCTTGCCCGAAACCCGCCAGCGTTGCCTGAACGCCGGCATGAACGACGTACTGACCAAGCCCGTGACGCTGCAACAACTCGCCCAAGTCATGCGCCGCCAGGCGCGTGAGCGCAATGGCGCCGGCGCGACGGCCGAAGGCGCTGCCGCCCAAGCCGTCCCGGACGGCGCTGCCCCCCAAACGCCGGACACCCTGCTGGTGGACGAAGCCACCGCCTGCGGCGTGGCGCAGGTGCTCTCCAACGCGCACTACAGCTCGCTGGTGCAGCGCTACCTGGACGACCTGGCGGTGCAGTTGCCGCAGCTCGCCGCCACGGTGCGCTCGCTGCAGCAGGCGCAGGACGCCGACGAGGCCGCCGCCGCCGGCCAAGACGTGGACCTGGCCGCCGCCGACGCCATACGCGCGCAGGCGCCGACGCTGCGCACGGGGCTGCGCGAGGCCGCGCATGCCGCCAAGGGCGCCGCGCTCAACCTGGGCCTGCCGGGGCTGGCGCAGGCGGCCGTGGAGGTGGAGAAGAACGCCTCCACCGCCGAGCCCGCGACGCTGCAGGACGCGCTGCAGCGCTGGAGCGCCCTGCTGCCGGCCACGCGCCAGGCGCTGCTGGACTGCGGGCTGATGGAGGCGGCGCCGGACGTGACGGCGTGAGGGCGGCGCCCCGTCCGTGACGGCGCGGGGCCGGCCTTTGTCTCAATGGAGCAACACAGCCCGCCCTACACCACCACCGGCTCCGGCTCCAGCCGTATGCCGAAGCGGCCGTAGACGCTTTCCTGGATGGCGCGCGCCAGGGTGAGCACTTCTGCGCCGCTGGCGCCGCCGCGGTTGACCAGCACCAGCGCCTGCTTCTCGTACACGCCGGCGCGGCCGATGCTCTTGCCCTTCCAGCCGCAGGCGTCTATGAGCCAGCCCGCGGCCAGCTTCACGCGGCCGTCGGCCAGCGGGTAGTGAACGATGTGCGGGTCGCGGCCGATGATGTCGCGGCACTGCTCGGCGCTGACCACCGGGTTCTTGAAGAAGCTGCCGGCGTTGCCCAGCGCGGCCGGGTCCGGCAGCTTGGCGCGGCGTATGGCGCACACCCACTCGAAGATCTGCTGCGGCGCCGGCCCGCGCACGCCGGTCTCGGCCATCTTCCGCTCCAGATCCACGTAGCCCAGCACGGGCTGCCAGGGGCGGGGCAACCTGAAGCGCACGCGGGTGATGAGGCTCTTGCCGGCCAGGCCGCCGAAGTCGGTGTGCTTGAAGACGCTGTCGCGGTAGCCGAAGTGGCAGGCGCGCGCCCCCAGCGTGACGCTGCGGCCGGTGACGAGGTCCACCGCGTCCAGCGACTCGAAGCGGTCCTTGAGCTCCAGCCCATAGGCGCCGATGTTCTGCACCGGCGAGGCGCCCACGGTGCCGGGAATGAGCGCCATGTTCTCCAGGCCCGGCAGGCCGTGCGCCAGCGTCCACTCCACCAGCGCGTGCCAGCTCTCGCCGGCGCCGGCTTCGACGATCCAGGCGTCCTCGCGCTCTTCGACCAGGCGTATGCCCGCCACCTCGACCTTGAGCACCAGCGCGGCCACGTCGCGCGTGAGCACCAGGTTGCTGCCGCCGCCCAGCACCAGCTTTTGGGCGCGGCCGAGCTCGGGGTGGTCCAGCACGCGGCGCACGTCGGCGTCGCTGCGGATGCGCACCAGCTGGCGCGCCTGAGCCGGCAGGCCGAAGCTGTTGTACGGCCGCAGGTTCAGACCGCATTCAATGGACAGGGATTGCTGCATGGCAGAATTTTCGCCGATCCCCTCTTTTTCCCAGCCCAATGCCCAGTTTCGACACCGTCCTGCAACCCGAGATCGTCGAGGTGCGCAATGCCCTTGACCAAGCCAACAAGGAAATCGGCACCCGCTTCGATTTCAAGGGCTCCGACGCCCGCGTGGAGTTTTCCGACAAGGGCAAGGACAAGGAGCTCACGCTCTTTGCCGACAGCGACTTCCAGCTCGGCCAGGTCAAGGACGTGCTGCTGGCCAAGCTGACCAAGCGCGCCGTGGACGTGCGCTTCCTGGACGACAGTGCCAAGCCCGAGAAGATCGGCGGCGACAAGCTCAAGCAGCTCGTCAAGCTCAAGGCCGGCATCGAGGCCGAAACGGCCAAGAAGATCCAGTCGCTCATCAAGCAAAGCAAGCTCAAGGTGCAGGCCTCCATCCAGGGCGACACCGTGCGCGTCACCGGCGCCAAGCGCGACGACCTGCAGGCCGCCATGGCGCTGCTGCGCAAGGACATCGACCTGCCGCTGAAGTTCGACAACTTCCGCGACTGACCGCCCTCCTGTCTCCTTCCCGCGCACGCCCCGGACGTCCTGCACGCCCGGGGCGTTTTTGCTTCGCCAAGGCATGGCGTTCGTGAAATGCGAACGCGCCACCGCACCGTCCCACGCTTCACAGTCCCGGCTTTGTGCCGATCAACGCGGTGACGGGGTGCGCACTCCGTGCATGTGCCGGCAGCGGCCGCGTGCCGCGCCATTCAGCGCTCCGTTGACTTTTGACAAGTCCGCCATCGTTTGGCCGGCGTTTGGGCCGGTTTGCGGTATCAAAATGCAACGGCTCGCGAAACCCGGAATTGCCTTGACCTTGCGATGACACTTGCTTCCTCCCCCGTCGCCATTGCGCCTGAAGGCGAATTCGATTTCGGCAGCGCCGACTTTCAGCGCGTGCGGCAGCTGATCTACCAGCGCGCCGGCATCAGCCTGCACGAGGGCAAGCAGGCCATGGTGTACAGCCGGCTCTCGCGCCGCCTGCGCGAGACGGGCCACCGCAGCTTCTCGTCCTACCTGCAGACGCTGGAGAACGCGCGCGGGCCCGGCGGCGAGTCCGAGTGGCAGGAGTTCATCAACTGCCTGACCACCAACCTCACGGCCTTTTTCCGCGAGGAGCACCACTTCCACGCCCTGGCCGAGGAGTTCCAGCGGCGCGAGCGCAACATCCAGCGCATCTGGTGCTGCGCCGCCTCCACGGGCGAGGAGCCCTACTCGCTGGCGATGACGACGGTGGAGCATGCGCCGGACGCGCAGCGCGTGCGCATTCTCTGCAGCGACATCGACACCAAGGTGCTGGCCACGGCGCAGCGCGGCGTGTACGACGCCAGCGCCCGCGGCCTGAGCCCCGAGCGGCTCAAGCGCCACTTCCTGCGCGGCACCGGCGCCAACTCCGGGCGCATGAAGGTCAAGCCGGAGCTGTCGCGGCTGGTGAGCTTTTTCCCTTTCAACCTCATGACCCCGACATGGGATCTGGGCGAGCCGTTCGACGTGGTCTTCTGCCGCAACGTGATGATTTACTTCGACGCCCCGACCCAGATGCAGGTGCTGCAGCGGCTGCACCGCGCCATGAGGCCCGGCTCGCTGCTGTTCGTCGGCCATTCCGAGAACTTCGGCGACGCGCGCGCGCTCTTCCGGCTGCGCGGCAAGACCATCTACGAGCGGGTTTGATGCAAGCAGTACGCACTCTCAAGACCATATCCGGCAGCCTGCAGAACACGGCGCGGCTGGAGGAGCTGCGCGCGCAGCGGCGCAAGCCGGGCGAGGCCTCCTTCTTCTTCTACGACGCGCACTTCCGCCGCGAGGCGGTGAAGGTGCTGCCGGGCGAGTACTTCGTGCATGACCAGAACATCCTGATCATGACCACGCTGGGCTCGTGCATCGCGGCCTGCCTGTGGGACCGCGACCGCCGCGTGGGCGGCATGAACCACTTCATGCTGCCGGACGCGGGCGACGGCGGGCGCTACGGGCTGTACGCGATGGAGCTGCTCATCAACGAGCTGATGAAGTGCGGTGCCTCGCGCGGCTCGATGGAGGCCAAGGTCTTCGGCGGCGGCGCGGTGCTGGGCAACATGACCACGCTCAACGTCGGCGAGCGCAACACGCGCTTCGTCCTGGACTATCTCAAGACCGAGCGCATTCCCGTGATCAGCCAGGACGTGCTGGACGTGTACCCGCGCAAGGTCTGCTTCGAGCCCGACAGCGGGCGCGCCATGGTCAAGCGCCTGGCGAGCAACGCGGTGGGCGAGCAGGTGCTGGCGCAGGAGCGCGCCGCGGCGGCCAAGGCGGTGCCCAGCGACGCCGGCTCCATAGAACTCTTCTGACAGGGACGAAACAACATGGCAGCAATTCGCGTGGTGGTGGTGGACGACTCGGCGCTGGTGCGCTCGCTGCTCAAGGCCGTCATCGACCGCCAACCCGACATGCAGTGCGTGGGCGCCGCGGCGGACCCCTTCGCTGCACGCGAGCTCATACGCGAGGTGTCGCCGGACGTGGTGACGCTGGACATCGAGATGCCGCGCATGGACGGGCTGGAGTTCCTGTCGCGGCTGATGAAGCTGCGGCCCACGCCGGTGGTGATGGTGTCCACGCTGACCGAGCGTGGCGCCGAGGCGACGATGCGCGCGCTGGAGCTGGGCGCGGTGGACTTCGTGAGCAAGCCGCGCTTGGGCGTGGCCGAGGGCCTGAGCCAGCTCTCCGACGAGATCTGCGACAAGATCCGCGCCGCCGCGCGCTCGCGCATCCACCGCCGGCTGCAGCCCGCGGTGCAGGCGGCGCCCGGTGCCGCCGCGGCGCCCGCTCCGAGCGCGGCGCCGTCGCGCCCGCTGGGCCGGCTGTCCACGGAAAAGCTCATTTTCATCGGCGCCTCCACCGGCGGCACCGAGGCCACGCGCGAGGTGCTGGTGAGCCTGCCGCCGGACTCGCCGGCGGTGCTGATCACGCAGCACATGCCGCCGGGCTTCACCAAGAGCTACGCGGCGCGGCTGAACACGCTGTGCCGGCTGACGGTGCGCGAAGCCACCGACGGCGAACGCCTGCTGCCCGGCCACGCCTACCTGGCGCCGGGCGGGCTGCACCTGAGCGTGGAGCGCAGCGGCGCCAACTACGTGGCGCGCGTGCGAGACGGCGAGCCGGTGAACCGCCACAAGCCCTCGGTGGAGGTGCTGTTCGAATCCGCCGCGCGCGTGGCCGGGCCCAACGCCTTCGGCGTGATGCTCACCGGCATGGGCGCCGACGGCGCGCGCGCCATGAAGCTCATGCGCGACGCGGGCGCCTACAACATCTGCCAGGACGAGGCGACCTGCGTCGTCTTCGGCATGCCGCGCGAGGCCATTGCCGCCGGCGCGGCCAACGAGGTGCTGCCGCTGCCGCGCATCGGCACGCGGCTGATGGAGCAGCTCGCCGCCACCTCCAGCGGGCCGACGCACCGGGTTTAAAAGGCGAGCCGCGGGGAAGCGGCAGCGCCGGGCCGGGAGGCCACTCCCGTGCGTCCAGGCGCCTGCCCCGCGTCCAACGGCAGGCGTTAGACGGTCTAACACCGTGTTCAGGGGGCCAGTGCCGCGCCGGCGGCGTTCGCACCGGCGGGCAGGCCCAAGCGGCCCAGCCAGCCGGCTCAAGCCGCCGGCAAGAACAGCCCCTGCAGATCGCTCAGGAAGTCGAAGCCGCGCGCCGTGGGGCGCACCACGTCGCCGTCGCGCTCCAGCAGGCCGCGGCGCTCGCCCTCGGACAGCGCCCGCTGCAGGGACTGCAGCGGCTGCCCGGTGCGCTCGCTGTAGCGCGTCAGCTCGAAGCCCTCTTTCAGCCGCAGCGCGTTGAGCACGTACTCGAAAGGCAGCTCCTTGGGCGTGACGGTGTGCTCGTTGGAGACGGCCTGCCCCTCGCGCGCCTTGGCCATGTAGCTGGCCGGCTCGCGCCAGCGCTGCTGGCGCAGGATGCGGTCGGGAAAGCTGATCTTCCCGTGCGCCCCTGCGCCAATGCCCAGGTAGTCGCCGAACTCCCAGTAGTTCAGGTTGTGCACGCAGCGGTGGCCGGGGCGCGCGAAGGCCGAGACCTCGTAGCGCTGCAGCCCGGCCTCGGCCGTGCGCTCGGCCAGCAGGTCCAGCATGTCGGCGGCCAGGTCGTCGTCGGGCAAGCCTTCAGGCGGCCTGGTCGCGAAGCGCGTGTTGGGCTCCATCGTGAGGTGGTAGATGGAGAGGTGCGGCGGGGCAAACGACAGCGCCGTGTCCAGATCCGTGCGCAGCATGTCCAGGCTCTGGCCGGGCAGCGCGTACATCAGGTCGATGTTGAAGGTGTCGAAGGCGGCAGCCGCCTCCGCCACCGCCGCGCGCGCCTGCGCGGCGTCGTGCACCCGGCCCACGGCCTGGAGCATGGCATCGCTGAAACTCTGCACGCCCACGGACAGCCGCGTCACGCCGGCGGCGCGGTAACCGCGGAAGCGGTCCTTCTCGAAGGTGCCGGGGTTGGCCTCCAGCGTGACTTCGCAGCCGGGCTCCAGCGGCAGCCGGGCGCGGATGTCGGCCAGCAGCCGGTCTATGGACGCGGGCTCGAACAGGCTGGGCGTGCCGCCGCCAATGAAGATGCTGAAGACGCGCCGGCCCCAGATCAGCGGCAGCGAGGCCTCCAGGTCGGCCATCAGCGCGTCGAGGTAGGCGGACTGCGTGTCCTGCGACAGGCCCTCGCCCGCGCGCACCTCGTGCGAGTTGAAGTCGCAGTAGGGGCACTTGCGCAGGCACCAGGGCAGGTGCACGTACAGCGACAGCGGCGGCAGCGCCTGCAGCGCGATGGCGCCGGGGCGCAGCAGCCGCACGGGCACGGCCACAGGCGCCGGAGCGCCGGGGCCGCCGGGAGAAGGGGACTGCTGGTCAGCCAAGGTGCCAGGCCTCCCGCATGAGCGCGGCCATCTGGCGCGCGGCCAGGGCGCGGTGGCTGTGCGCGTTCTTCACGTCGGCGCCGAGCTGGGCCACGGCCTGGCCCAGCCCGGGGATGAAGAGCAGCGGGTCGTAGCCGAAGCCGCCCTCGCCCGCGGGCTGCTCCAGGATGCGGCCTTCCCAGCGGCCGAAGGCGATCAGCGGCTCCGGGTCCTGCGCGTGGCGCAGCGCCACCAGCGTGCAGACGAAGCGGGCGCGGCGGTTGGCTTCATCTTGCAGCCTGGCCAGCAGCAGCGCGTTGTTGGCGGCGTCCTGTTGGGCGCGCTGCTCCTCGCGCGGCAGGCCGGCGGGGAATTGCAGCGGCGCGAAGTGCGCGGAGATCACGCCGGGCGCGCCGCCCAGGGCGTCCACGCACAGGCCGGAGTCGTCGGCGATGGCCGGGCCGCCGGCGGCCAGCGCGGCGTGGCGCGCCTTGGCCAGCGCGTTCTCCACGAAGCTCACATGCGGCTCCTCGGCCTCGGCAATGCCCAGCGAGCCCTGCGTGACCAGTGCCACCGGCAGCCCGGTGAAGAGCGTGCCCAGCTCGGCGAGCTTCTTGGCGTTGTTGGAGGCGAGGACGAGCTTCATGCCGCGCCTTCCGTGATGTCCGCCAGCGCGCGGCGCTGCAGCGCCACCAGCTCGGCGATGCCCTTGGCGCCCAGGGCCAGCAGCGCGTCGAGCTGCTCGCGGCTGAAGGGCGCGCCCTCGGCCGTGCCCTGCACTTCCACGATGCCGCCGCTGGCGGTCATGACGATGTTCATGTCGGTGTCGCAGGCGGCGTCCTCGACGTACTCCAGGTCCAGCAGCGGCGTGCCTTCGACCAGGCCCACGGAGATGGCGGCCACGGCGTCGCGCAGCGGCGAGCGGGTGATGAGGCCCTTGCCCAGCAGCCAGCTCACGGCGTCGGCGGCGGCCACATAGGCGCCGGTGATGGCGGCGGTGCGGGTGCCGCCGTCGGCCTGCAGCACGTCGCAGTCGATGAGGATGCTGCGCTCGCCCAGGGCGCCCAGGTCGAACACCGCGCGCAGCGAGCGGCCGATGAGGCGCTGGATCTCCTGCGTGCGGCCGCTTTGCTTGCCCTTGGCCGCCTCGCGGGCGCCGCGGGTGTGGGTGGCGCGCGGCAGCATGCCGTACTCGGCCGTCACCCAGCCCTCGCCGCTGCCCTTCTTGTGCGGCGGCACGCGCTCCTCGACGGAGGCGGTGCACAGCACCTGCGTGTCGCCAAAGGCGACGAGCACGCTGCCCTCGGCGTGGCGGGTGTAGCGGCGGGTGATGCGCACGGGGCGCAGGGCGTCGGCGGCACGGCCTTGCGTGCGTTCAAAAGCGGTCATGGGGGTCCGGAAAAAGGTTGGGTTACTTGGTGCGGCGCTGCGTGGAGCGCCGTATGGCTTCGTTGATTTCGCGGATGGAGCGCTCGATGTCCTCGTCGTCGAAGCCGTCGTCCGCGCTTGGGCTGAAGTCCGGTGGCTGGAAGGTGGAGGCGAAGGGCACGGGAGCGGCGGTTTCGGCCACGGCCAGGTGCAGCGGGTCCTCCTCGGCATCCCACTGCAGTGCCAGCGCGGTGACGTTGTCGGCGCGGGCACCGGCCACGGCCAGGGCACGCTCCACCAGGGCGGGCACGGCCTCGGACAGCGGCTGCGAGGGCTGCAGCGCCTGGGCGATGTCGGCGTCGTCCACGCAGCCCCACAGGCCGTCGGAGCACAGCAGCACGCGGTCGCCGCGCTGCAGCCGCTGCGGGCCGCCGCCGTCGACCACGGGCTTGCCGGGGCTGCCCAGGCAGGTGAAGAGCACGTTGCGGTTGCGCCGCGGCTCGCGCGCGGGCTCCAGGGTGCGCGCGAGCTCGGCGTAGGAGTGGTCGCGGGTGCGCGAGAGCAGCCGGCCCTCGCGCAGCAGGTACAGCCGGGAGTCGCCGCTGTGCGCCCAGTACGCATGCCGGCCCTGCAGCACGCAGGCCACCATGGTGGTGCGCGGGGTGTCGGCCAGCGCGCGTTCGCCGGCGTAGCGCAGCAGTTGCCGGTGGGCCGCGAGCAGCGACTCCTGCAGGAAGCGCTGCGGGTCGGCCAGGCAGGGCTGGGCCTCGCGCTGGAACAGGCCGGCCAGGGTCTGCAGCGAGAGCTGCGCGGCGACCTCGCCCTCGGGGTGGCCACCCATGCCGTCGGCCAGGGCGAAGAGGCCGGCCTCGCGCGTGTAGCAGTAGCCCATGCGGTCCTCGTTGCGCGCGCGGCCGCCCTGGCGGCTGAGCTGGTAGACGCTGAACTTCATGGGCGCTAGGCGGGCAAGGCGGCGGGCGCGGCGCCCCTTACACCTTGCTCCCGGTCTTGAGGTTCTCGATCTGCAGCTTCAGCCGCTCGCTGAAGGAGAGCTTGGTGTAGCGGCGCTCGGTCTCGCGGCCAAGCTCCTTTTGCAGCGCGAAAACGCTTTGCGGGCGCGACAGCGGGTCCAGCGACATGCACCATTCCGTGACCTCGATGAGGTTGTCGGAGTAGATGTTGCGCAGCCGCGAAAGGCTCAGGGCAAGGCGGTCCTTCTCGATGCGCTGCGGCGCGTCGTTGGGCGGGTAGCCCTGCATGCAGGCGTAGATGCAGGCGCCTATGGCGTAGATGTCGGTCCAGGGGCCCAGGGTGCCGTCGCGGCGGTACATCTCCGGCGCGGCGAAGCCGGGGGTGTACATGGGGCGGATGAAGTCGCCCTCCTTGGCCAGCACCTCGCGCGCGGCGCCGAAGTCCAGCAGCACGGCGCGGTTGTCGTCGGTGATGAAGATGTTGGCCGGCTTGATGTCCAGGTGCAGCATCTTGTGCTGGTGGACGATGCGCAGGCCGCGCAGCACCTCGTCGAAGAGGCTGCGGATGGTGGATTCGCGAAAGACCTTGTCGCGCTTCAGGTCGCGCGCGGTGACGATGAAGTCCTGCAGCGTGTCGCCCTGCAGGTAGTTCATCACCATGTACACGGTCTCGTTTTCCCGGAAGAAATTGAGTACCGAGACCACGCTGGGGTGGCTGATCTGGGCGAGCGAGCGCCCTTCCTCGAAGAAACTCTTGAGGCCAAGTCGATAGAGGGCCTGCTTGTCCACACGCACGCGCGGGGCGAGCTCTCCGGGGGCGCGCTCGGCCAGGGAAGATGGCAAATATTCTTTCAGCGCAACAAGATGGCGCTGGGCATCCTCGGCGAGGTACACCACCCCGAAGCCCCCGGCAGCCAGCCTCTTGACGATCTGGTAGCCGCCCACCACGGTGCCGGCTGGCAGCGGTGCCGGCTTGGGCTTTGACATAATCGAATTTTGCAATGCGATAAACGCCATGCCAGTTTACAGCATGACCGGTTACGCCAGCGCCAGCGCCGGCGGGGCCACGAATCCGGAATCGGGCGCCGTCAGCGGCAGCGTCAGCGTGGAGCTGCGCTCGGTCAACGGCCGTTTCCTGGACCTGAGCCTGCGCCTGCCCGACGAGCTGCGCTCGCTGGAGCCGGCCCTGCGCGAGCTGGTCAGCGGCACGTTCAAGCGCGGCAAGATCGAGTTGCGTGTCTCCACCGGGCGCGACGGTGAAGGCGCCTGGCCGCAGCCCACGCCGCAGCAGCTGCACCTGCTGTCGCGGCTGGAGAGCACCGTGCAGGGCTGGATGTCCAAGGCGCCGCCGCTGTCGGTGCACGAGGTGCTGCAGTGGTGCCGCAGCGGCGGGACGAGCGAGCAGCCCGACGAGATCGCCATGGAGGCGGCCCGCGCCGCCGTGGAAGGCCTGCGCGAGGCGCGCGAGCGCGAGGGTGGGCGCCTCGTGGCCATCCTGATGGAGCGCGTGCAGCGGCTGCGCGAGCTGGCCGCGCAGGCCGAGCCGCTGGTGCCGCAGGTGGTGCAGCGCCAGCAGCAGCGCTTCCTGGAGCGCTGGCGCGAGGCGCTGGCCACGGCCGGCGCGGGCGCATCCGTCAGCGCCGAGGCGCAGGCCGAGCGGGCGCTGTCGGAAGCCGCGGCCTACGCCATACGCATCGACGTGGCCGAGGAGCTGTCGCGCCTCAAAGCCCACCTCGACGAGATCGAGCGGCTGCTGGCCAAGGGCGGCGAGCTGGGCAAGCGGCTGGACTTCCTCATCCAGGAGCTGCACCGCGAGGCCAACACGCTGGGCTCGAAGTCCGCGGCGCTGGAGCTGACCTCGGTGTCGGTGGAGATGAAGGTCGCCATCGAGCAGATGCGCGAGCAGGTGCAGAACATCGAGTGATACCGGCCGAAGCAGCCGCAGTACAGGGACCTCAAACCATGGAAACCCCGGGCAATCTTTTCGTCGTCGCAGCGCCCAGCGGCGCTGGTAAATCCAGCCTCGTCAAGGCGCTGCTGGAGCTGGACTCGCACCTGGCCGTCTCGGTCTCGCACACCACGCGCGCGCCGCGCGGGCAGGAGCAGGACGGGCGCGAGTACCACTTCATCAGCAACGCCCAGTTCGACGCCATGATCGAGCACGGCGACTTCTTCGAATGGGCCGAGGTGCACGGCAACCGCTACGGCACCTCGCGCAACGCCATCGAGACGCGGCTGCAGGCCGGCGAGGACGTGGTGCTGGAGATCGACTACCAGGGCGCGCTGCAGATCAAGCAGCTCTTTGCGCACGCGGTGCTGATCTTCATCCTGCCGCCGAGCTGGGAGGAGCTGCGCCAGCGGCTGCAGCGCCGCGGCGAGGACCAGCCGGACGTGATCGCGCAGCGCATGGTCAACGCCCGGCACGAGGTCGCCCAGGCCCGGCACTTCGACTACGTTATAATCAACGCCCTCTTCGAGACGGCGCTTTTCGACCTGAAGACCGTCGTCCACTCCCAGCGCCTGAAGTACGCGTCACAGCAGCGCAGCAAGTCGCAGGTGTTCGCCGCGCTGGACCTCATCTGAACAGCCCACGAGCCTTATTCCGAAGGTTCTGAAGGAGAAGCCCGCATGGCCCGCATCACCGTCGAAGACTGCCTCCACAGGATCCCCAACCGCTTCCAGCTCGTTCTGGCCGCCACCTACCGTGCGCGCATGCTCAGCCAGGGCCACGCGCCCCGCATCGAGAGCAAGAACAAGCCGGGCGTGACGGCGCTGCGTGAAATCGCCGCCGGCGAAGTCGGCCTGGAGATGCTGCGCAAGGTGCCGGTCTGACGACCGGCCCCGGGGCTTAGCCACCCATGGCCTGACACGGGCGCCTGCTATAGGCGCCCGTTTTCATTGGGCGCACGTTTTCATTTGGGCCTGCCGCGAATGCGGGGGGCGCCGACAAGCTAAATTCGCCTCATGGGCATCCGTTCCTTCGCCGCCGATCTCTTGCCGTCCGCGCTGCACCTGGGCACGCGCGCTCCGTCGACCCCGTCTCAGGCCGCCGCGCGGCCGGCGGAGGTGGCGTCGTTCGCCGCCCTCACCGACAAGCTGGGCTACCTCGCCAAGGCCGACGTCAAGAAGGTGCGCGAGGCCTACAAGTTCGCCGACGAGGCCCACTTGGGCCAGTACCGCGCCAGCGGCGAGCCCTACATCACCCACCCCATCGCCGTCGCGGGCCTGTGCGCCGACTGGAAGCTCGATGCCCAAGCCATCATGGCCGCGCTCATGCACGACGCCATGGAGGACTGCGGCATCACCAAGCCGGAGCTCATCGAGCGCTTCGGCGCCGCCACGGCCGACCTGGTGGACGGGCTGACCAAGCTCGACAAGCTGCAGTTCAACACGCGCGAGGAATCGCAGGCCGAGTCCTTCCGCAAGATGCTGCTGGCCATGGCGCGCGACGTGCGCGTCATCCTCATCAAGCTCGCCGACCGGCTGCACAACATGCGCACCATGGGGGCCATGGCCGCGCACAAGCGCGGGCGCATCGCGCGCGAGACGCTGGACATCTACGCCCCCATCGCCCACCGCCTGGGCCTGAACCAGACCTACCGCGAGCTGCAGGAGCTCAGCTTCCAGTACCTGCACCCCTGGCGCCACGCCGCGCTGTCCAAGGCCGTGCAGCGCGCGCGCGGCTACCGGCGCGACCTCGTGGAGCGCATCCGTGGCGACGTCGAAAAGGCCTTCGCCGCGGCCAAGCTCAAGGTGCTGATCACCGGGCGCGAGAAGACCGTCTATTCCATCTACGTGAAGATGCGCGAGAAGCACACCGGCTTCGCGCAGGTCAACGACATCTTCGGCTTCCGCGTCGTGGTGCCCGAGCTCTACGACTGCTACCACGCGCTGGGCGTGCTGCACCAGCTCTACAAGCCGGTGCCCGGGCGCTTCAAGGACTACATCGCCATCCCCAAGGCCAACGGCTACCAGTCGCTGCACACCACGCTGGTCAATCCGCTGGGCACGGCGGTGGAGTTCCAGATCCGCACCGAGCCCATGCACGCCGTGGCCGAGGCCGGCATCGCCGCGCACTGGATGTACAAGGTCAAGGACGACAACGGCCTGGGCGAGGCGCAGCGCCTGGGAGCCCTGTGGCTGCAGTCGCTGGTGGACATCCAGGACGAGACGCGCGACGCCAGCGAGTTCCTGGAGCACGTCAAGATCGACCTGTTCCCCGACGCCGTCTACGTCTTCACGCCCAAGAGCAAGATCCTGGCGCTGCCGCGCGGCGCCACCCCGGTGGACTTCGCCTACACCATCCACACCAACGTCGGCGACCACACGGTGGCCGCCACCGTCAACGGCGAGCCCGTGGCGCTGCGCACCGAGCTCAAGAGCGGCGACGTGGTGGAGATCGTCACCGCGCCGGGCGCGCGCCCCAATCCGGCCTGGCTGAACTTCGTGCGCACCGGCCGCGCGCGCTCCAAGATACGCCACTACCTCAAGAACATGGAGCTGGAGGAGTCGCGTGCCCTGGGCGAAAAGCTGCTGGCGCAGGCGCTGCGCGCCGAAGGCCTGCAGCTGCCGCAGATCGAGGACGCCGACATACAGACCGCCGCGCTGTGGCAGGCGCTCACGCGCTGGAGCGGCAACCGCGGCCCGGCCGAGCTGCTCACCGACATCGGCTTGGGCAAGAAGATCGCCACCATCGTGGCCAAGCGGCTGGCGCAGCTCATGGCCGAGCAAGGCCAGCGCCCCGACGCCGTGACGCTGACCATGGGCCGCTTCGCCGCCCGCGAGGAGGCCGGCGGCCAACACGGCACCGTGACCATCGACGGCAACGAGGGCACCTCGGTGCAGCTCGCGCGCTGCTGCCGCCCCATCCCGGGCGACTCCATCGTCGGCTACCTGGGCCGCGGCGAGGGGCTGACCGTGCACACCGCCGAATGCGCCGTGGCGCGGCGGCTGCACGAGCGCGACGCCGAGCACTGGCTGCCGGTGGAGTGGGCCGAGGACATCTCGCGGCCCTTCGAGGCCGCGGTGCTCGTGCTGGTGCGCAACGGCAAGGGCGTGCTGGCCCGCGTGGCCGCCGCGGTGAGCGCGGCCGAGGCCGACATCACCCACATCGACATGGGCGAGGAACACGGCGGTGACAGCGCCGAAATGCGGCTGCTGCTGAGCGTGCGCGACCGGCTGCACCTGGCCGACGTGCTGCGCACGCTCAAGCGCGCGCCCTCGGTGCTGCGCGCCTACCGCGTCAAGCCCTGAGCGGCGCGGCCGGCGGGCCGCCGGCTTGCGCCCTCAACAGAGGCGCCCTGCCCCGCGGCGCTCCTCGCTCACCAACGCTGCACCGTGCCGCCCTGCGCGGCCCCCGTGCCTCAGGACGCCGCGGCCTCGCCCGGCCTCGGGTAGCGCACCTCCAGCACCTCCAGCACCTGCAGCCCGCCGGGGGACACGAACTGCACCTCGTCGCCCTCGTGGGCCTTGAGCAGCGCGCGGGCGATGGGGGCGATCCAGCTCACCTCGCCCTTGAGGTTGTCCACCTCGTCTATGCCCTTGATGGTGATGGTGTGCTCGGCGCCCTGCGCGTCGGCGTAGGTGACGGTGGCGCCGAAGAACACCTGGTCGCTGCCGTGGTGCGCGGACGGGTCGGCCACCTCGGCCACGTCCAGCCGCTTGGTCAGGAAGCGGATGCGGCGGTCGATCTCGCGCAGCCGCTTCTTGCCGTAGAGGTAGTCGCCGTTCTCGGAGCGGTCGCCGTTCTTGGCGGCCCAGGAGACGACTTCCACCGTCTTGGGCCGCTCCTCGTCTATGAGCTGCAGCAACTCGGCGCGCAGCCGCGCGTAGCCCTGCGGCGTCATGTAGTTGCGCCCGCCTGCGGGCAGCGGCGGCAGCGCCAGGTCGTCGTCCTCGTCGGCGCTGCTGTCGCTCTCTTTCGTGAATGCCTTGCTCATGGCGCGATTTTGCGTCCCTTGCCCGGTACTCCCGAGCGCGCGGCGGCTGCCGGCACGCGCTCGGCGGGGCCGGGACTTCAGTGCTTGACGTTGGCCTTGTTGAAGCCGGGGTTGGGGGCGAGGTGGTGCAGGCCCTCGGGGCTGGTGTCGGAGCTGGTGCCGCATGGCGCCTGCCATTCGCGCAACTCCTGCTCCAGCACCTGCTGGCCGTCGCGCGAGGCCAGCTCTATGAGCGCGAACACGTTGTCGTCGTTGACCAGCTCGCGTCCAAGGCCCTTTTTCAATTGCCGGTAGATGCCGTCGATGTCCGACCCGGCTTTGCCGTCCTGTTGAACCTGTTTCATCGCCATTACTCCTGCAGTTGAGCGTTCAACGCAAGTCAGCAAGGGCGATGCCCGAGTGGCGAGCTTCATCGTCCCGCGCCATCCGCCATCGGGAGGACATGGCAAAAGAAGCGGCCATGAAAAAAGCGGACAACCCGTAAAGGTTGTCCGCTTTCTTACGTTTTGGTGCGGCTGGCAGGATTCGAACCCACGACCCCTTGGTTCGTAGCCAAGTACTCTATCCAACTGAGCTACAGCCGCTTCAAGCCCGCCAGTATAACCTGCTTTTTAGTATTTACAACACTTAAAGCCGATCTTTTTAGTCAACTTACTAAGCTTACCGGAGAGCTTTTGCAAGCGACGACACCCGGCGGGGCATCTGGAAAACGCCGGTCATCACTGACTGACGTTGAATCACGTTTTTACGTGCGTCCCGCTGCTTGACTTGTTTGCCGGCCCTTTTGAGGGCTTGGGCAGCTCGTTCAAGCAACGGGCTTCTTGTTATTGGTGCGGCTGGCAGGATTCGAACCCACGACCCCTTGGTTCGTAGCCAAGTACTCTATCCAACTGAGCTACAGCCGCGCTGAGCCTTGAATTCTATACTGACTTTTGCGCGTCAATCAAGAGCCGCTGCAAATTCATTGCAATCGTGTGCGCGCGGCAAGTCGCCCTCCTCGCGCGCGAGCTGCGCCAGGGTGCGCCAGGCGCGGCGGCGGGCGGCCGGGGCCAGGCGGGCATCGCGGGCCGACTGCTCGAGCGGGCGGCGCGCCTTGCCCCAGAGCTGGCGCTCGGCGAAGGCCGCGCCGGCGGCCACGACCATGGCGGGCTCCTGCGGGTAGGCCTGCAGCGCCGACTCCAGCCGCGGCAGCCAGTCCGCACCCACGCCCGGCAGCGCCGGCAGCAGCGCCAGGGCGATCTGCTCGCGCTCGTCGGTGGAGAGCTCTTCCAGCCTGTCCCACAGCGGGCGCAGCCAGCCGCGGGCGTCGCCGTGGCCGCCCAACGCGGCGGCGTGTTGGGCCGCGCGCGCGGCGACGAAGGGGTCGCGGCGGTCGGCCGGGTCCAGGCCCTGCCAGACCTGGGAGAGCTGGTCCAGGTCGTGCGCCTGCTCCAGCGCCTGGAAGGCCAGCGAGCGCAGCAGCCCCTGGGCCGCCACGGATGAAAAACCCTGGTGCTTGGCCAGCAGCCGTGCCGTGGGCAGCGCCTGCAGCGGCTGCTGCGCCAGGCGCTGGGCCTGCAGGCGCAGCCGCAGCGCCTGGGTGCGTCGCGCCACGCCCGGGGGCAGCTCGGACAGCAGCGCCTGCGCCTGCGTGGCGTCGCGGTCGTCCAGCGCCCATTCGGCGGCCAGCAGCAGTGCGGCGTCGTCGCCCGCGCGCGGCACGCCCACACGGCGCGTGGCCAGGGCCTGGCGCAACTGCTCGTCGCGCTCGGCGCGGTTTTGCAGCCGGTGCGCGCTGGCCGCGGCCAGCAGGTGCGACAACTGCGCCATCTCCTGCTCGCCGCCGTCCGGCGTGAACTCGCGCAGCGCCAGCGCCCGCTGCGCGGCCTTTTGCGCGCGGGTGTAGCGCGCGGCCAGGAACTCGGCCAGCGCCTGGCGCAGCGCGGCCTGCACGGCGCGCTCGCGGCGCAGCGCGCGCCACTCGCGCGCGCGCTGCGGCAGCCCGGTGAGCGCGCGCAGCGCCTGCAGCGCCGACACCAGCACCGCCCCGCCGCCCAGGAGCACCAGCAGGAAGAGGTTGAGCGAGAGGTCCATGCGCCAGCCCCGCCAGTACAGCGAGACCAGCCCGTCGTTGGCGCCCAAGGTGATGGCCGCCACCACCGCCGCCACGAAGAGCAGCACCAGCCAGATGACGCTGCGCATGCTCAGCGCCCCGCCGCCGCGGCGGCCAGCGCCGCCAGCGTCTCGTCCGGCCGCGGCAGCGACACCTGCTTGGTCTGCCCCGCCACCTGCTTGAGCAAGTCGGAGGCGACCTGCACGCGGCGCGAGCCGGGGTCGAAGTAGCGCTCCAGCGCGCCTTGCGCGTCGCGCATGTCCGACTGCGCGGTGGCGTACTGGCGCGACAGCAGCGCCAGCCGCGCGTTGAGCAGCCGCAGCTTGAGGTTCTCGCGCAGGAAGTACATCTGCTCCGGCGCCAGCAGCAGGGCTTCGGGCTGCTGCACGCGCGCCACGCGCACGAGGGAGCGCACCTCGTCCCACGCGCGGGCGGGCCAGGCGTCCCACCAGGCGCTCAGGTGATCGTTCCAGGACGCGGCGGAGGCGCCCGCCTCGGAGGCGGAGGCGCTGCGCGGCGCGGCGGCCGGGGCGCGGCGCGACTCGGTGGCGGCCAGCAGCGGCAGCTCGTCCACCAGGCGCACCAGCTCGTCGAGCTTGAGCGTGAGCGTGGAGAGGTCGCTCACGCCCACGGCCTTGACGCGGTCCAGGTCGCGCGCCAGGGCGCGGCGCACGCGCTCCAGGCGCGGCTGGTTGTAGCGCTGCAGCCGCTCGTCGGCCTGCTGCAGGGCGTGCAGCAGCGGCTCGGTGCTGCCGGTGATGGTGCTTTGCTGCAGGGCCACGCGCAGCGCGGCGTCCACGTCGGCCACGACGTTCTCGTCGCGCGAGCGGGAGAGGGACTGGATCAGGTCCTCGATCTGCGTGCGCTGCAGGGCGGCTTCGGAGACGCGCGCGTCCAGCAGCGCGACGCGGGCGCCGGCTTCGCGCGAGGCGTCCTGCGCCTGCTTGGCCAGCAGCAGCGCCTGCGCGGACTCGCCCTGGCTGTCGTCCTGGCGCTTGATCAGCTCCTTTTCCAGCACGCGCAGGCGCTGCTGGGTGCTCCAGCCCACGCCCAGCGCCCCCACGGCCACGGCACAGGCCACGATGAGGGCCCAGTCGCGCGTCGCGAGGCGGCGGGAGGTCACGGGCGCCGCGGGCGGCGGCGGTACGGCGGCGGCGTCGGTAGAGGCAGCTTGGTTCACGGTCGCGGGGGATGTTGTAGTGGGCGTTCAGCGTCGCGCAGCGCGGCGCACACGGCATCGAAAGCGGGAGGGACGCCGGCCACCTGCGCGAAGCCCACGTCGCGCGCGGCCTGCGCAATGCGCGGGTGCGAGGCCAGCGCGCGTGCGCCGGACCAGTCCGCGCCCGCGGGCGCCAGTGCCGGCAGGTAGCCGACCGCCTCGGAGCTGCTGAACAGCCAGATGAAGTTGTCAGGATGCGCCAGCGCGTCGGCGATGAGCGCGGCCTGGGCGGCGTGCGGTGCGGGGGCGCCGCGGCCGTAGGCCTGCAGGAAGCCCACCTGCGCGCCGGCCTCCTGCAGCCGCTGCGCCAGCCAGTCGCGCCCGCCTTCGCCGCGCACCACGCGCACGCGGCGGCCGCTCCAGGGCAGCGCGCCCATGCGTTGCCACAGCGATTCGGAGTCGAAGCTTTGCGAATCGGCCGCGGGCTGCAGGACGCTGGCTGCCGGCACGCCGGCGTCCATGAGCGCCTGCGCCGTGCCCGGCCCCGGCGCGGCGGCCCACACCTGGGCCGGCCAGTGGGTGCCGGGCGGCCGCGCGGCAAAGAAGCGGCTCACGGCATTTGGGCTGACGAAGACGAGCGCATGCACTGCCGCGGCGGCGATGTCGGCCCAAGCCGCGCGCAGCGGCGGCTGCGGCGCCTCGGCGATGTGCAGCAGCGGCAGCGCCACGGCGTCGAAGCCGGCCGCGCGCAGCCGCGCCACCCACTCGTCGGCCTGCGGCTGCGGCCGCGTCACCAGCACGCGCAAGGCCGGCATGGCGGACACCGCGGCGCTCAGTGCGCCGCTCCGAGGTAACCGGCCGCGCCCTGCTGTTGCAGCGCCTGCGCGGCCTGCGTGCCCAGGGCCTCGGCCTGCGCCTCGTCGGCGACGGCGGCCTGCAGTTGCGCGCGCAGCGGCGCGCGGGCGCCTTCGGCCACGTCCTCGCCGATGAGCACGTCCAGGTGCATCTCGCCGCCCGCCCAGGTCGCGTGCGCGGCCAGCGGCATGCTGCAGCTGCCGCCCAGGGCGCGGGAGACGGCGCGCTCGGCGATGGTCGCCAGCCAGGTGGGCCGGTCGATGAAGCCGGCGAGCTGGGCGATGAGCGCGGCGTTGTCGCTGCGCACCTCGATGCCCAGGGCGCCCTGGCCGGCGGCGGGGATCATCTGCTGCTCGTCGAAGACGCTGCGGATGCGCTGGGCCAGGCCCAGGCGCTTCAAGCCCGCGGCGGCCAGGACGATGGCGTCGAACTGGCCCTCGTCGAGCTTGCGCAGCCGCGTGTCGAGGTTGCCGCGCAGGGGCTCGATGCGCAGGTCCGGCCGCAGCGCGCGCAACTGCACCACGCGGCGCAGGCTGGAGGTGCCCACGCGCGCGCCCTGCGGCAGCGCGGCCAGGTCGTCGTACTGGTTGGAGACGAAGGCGTCGCGCGGGTCCTCGCGCTCCAGGATGGCGGCCAGCGTGAACCCTTCAGGCAGCACCATGGGCACGTCCTTGAGCGAATGCACCGCCAGGTGCGCGCGCCCTTCCTCCAGTGCCGTTTCCAGCTCCTTGACGAACAGGCCCTTGCCGCCGACCTTGGACAGGGTGCGGTCCAGGATCTGGTCGCCGCGGGTGGTCATGCCCAGCAGGGTGACGGTGGCGCCCAGCCGCTGCTGCAGCAGCGCGCGCACGTGCTCGGCCTGCCACAGGGCCAGGCGGCTTTCGCGCGTGGCGATGATCAGTGAATTGCTCATGGGGCGGAATTATCGGCGCGCGCCCGGCCCCCTTTCGGCGCCCCCACGCCTGACGTGAAAAGGGCACGACAGCCACGCAATAACGCGGCCCGGGGGCGCGACCCCTTAGGATGCGCGCTTTTGTTTTTTTGCGAGACACCCCCATGCCCCGCCGCCCTGCTCCCGCTGACGACGCCGCTGAGAAGAACCGCCCGCTGGTCGAAGACATTCGACTGCTTGGTCGGTTGTTGGGCGAGGTGATTCGCGAACACGAGGGCGCCGCCGCCTACGAGTTGGTCGAACGCGTGCGCCAGCTCTCCGTGGCCTACCGGCTCAAGAACGACGCCAATGCCGGCAAGAGCCTGGACAAGTTGCTCAAGAACCTGTCCTCGGACCAGACGGTGAGCGTCATCCGCGCCTTCAGCTATTTCAGCCACCTGGCCAACATCGCCGAGGACCGCCACCACGTGCGCCGGCGCGAGTTCCACGAGCGCCAGGCCGCGCACGACGGGCACCCGCCGCACGAAGGCTCGCTGGCCGCCAGCTTCGAGAAGCTCACGGCCGCCGACGTGCGCGCGCAGGACATCGCCCGCATGCTGGAGCAGGCCTACGTCTCGCCCGTGCTCACGGCGCACCCGACCGAGGTGCAGCGCAAGAGCATCCTGGACGCCGAGCGCGCCATCGCCGAGCTGGTGGCGCAGCGCGACCAGCCGCTGTCGCCCCGCGAGCGCGAGGACAACGAGGCGCTGCTGCGCGGGCGCATCACGCAGCTTTGGCAGACGCGCATGCTGCGCTACACCAAGCTCACGGTGGCCGACGAGATCGACAACGCCCTGTCCTACTACCGCACCACCTTCCTGCGCCAGATTCCGCGCCTGTACCGCGAGATCGAGCACATGCTCCCCGGCTACGCCGTGGGCAACTTCCTGCGCATGGGCAACTGGATCGGGGGCGACCGCGACGGCAACCCCAACGTGACGGCCGAGACGCTCAAGCTGGCGCTCTCGCGCCAGTCGGAAGTGGCGCTGCGCCACTACCTGATCGAAGCGCACGAGCTGGGCGCGGAGCTGTCCATGTCGCAAATGCTCGCGCCCGTGACAGCCGACATGCGCGAGCTGGCCGAGCGCTCGCCCGACCACAACCCGCACCGCGAGGACGAGCCCTACCGCCGTGCGCTCACGGGCATGTACGCGCGGCTGGCCGCCACGCTGTTCGAGCTCACCGGCACCGAGGCGCTGCGCCATGCCGTGGCGCCGCAAAGCCCCTACCCGAACGCCGAGGAATTCCTGCGCGACCTGGGCGTGATCGAGGACTCGCTCAAGAGCCACCACGCCCACGCCCTCATCACGCCGCGCCTGGCGCCGCTGATGCGCGCGGTGCAGGTGTTCGGCTTCCACCTGGCCACGGTGGACCTGCGCCAGAGCTCGGACCAGCACGAGGCCGTGATCTCCGAGCTGCTGCAGGTGGCGCGGCTGGAGAGCAACTACGCCGGCCTGGACGAGGCCGCGCGCCGCGAGCTGCTGCTGAAGCTTTTGAACGACGCGCGCCCGCTGCGCGTGATGGGCCACGAGTACTCGCCCTGGACGCAAAGCGAGCTGGCGGTGTTCGAGACCGCGCGCGCCATGCGCCAGTCCTTCGGCGCGCAGGCGCTGCGCCACTACATCATCAGCCACACCGAGGAGGTCAGCGACCTGCTGGAAGTGCTGCTGCTGCAGAAGGAGACGGGCCTGCTGCGCGGGCTGCTGGCCGAGGACGACGCGGTGGCCGACCTCATCGTCAGCCCGCTGTTCGAGACCATCGGCGACCTGCGCCGCGCCGCGCCCATCATGGGCGAGTACCTGGCGCTGCCGGGCGTGCTGGAGATGATCAAGCGCTCCGGTGCCGAGCAGGACGTGATGCTGGGCTACAGCGACTCCAACAAGGACGGCGGCTTCTTCACCAGCAACTGGGAGCTGTACCAGGCGGAAACGGCCCTCGTGGCGCTGTTCGAGCCGCTGCGCGAGCAGCACGGCCTGACGCTGCGCCTCTTCCACGGCCGCGGCGGCACGGTGGGGCGTGGGGGCGGCCCCAGCTACCAGGCCATCCTGGCGCAGCCCCCGGGCACGGTGAACGGGCAGATCCGGCTGACGGAGCAAGGCGAAGTGATCGCCTCCAAGTACGCCAACCCCGAGATCGGCCGGCGCAACCTGGAGACGCTCGTCGCCGCCACTTTGGAAGCGACCTTGTTGCACCCGACCAAAGGGGCGAGTAAAGCCTTCCTTCAGGCCGCGGCCGAGCTGAGCCAGGCCAGCTTCGAGGCCTACCGGCACATGGTCTACGACACGCCGGGCTTCGCGGATTACTTCTTCGCCGCCACGCCCATCCGCGAGATCGCCGAACTCAACATCGGCTCGCGCCCGGCCTCGCGCAAGGCCACGCGCGCCATCGAGGACCTGCGCGCCATCCCCTGGGGCTTCAGCTGGGGCCAGTGCCGCGTGGCGCTGCCGGGCTGGGCGGGCTTCGGCTCCGCCGTGGAAACCTTCCTGGGCACGGACGAGGCCGAACGCGCCAAGCGGCTCACGCTGCTGCGGCGCATGCACAAGCAGTGGCCCTTCTTCAGCACGCTGCTGTCCAACCTGGACATGGTGATGGCCAAGTCGGACCTGAACATCGCGCGCCGCTACGTGGAGCTGGTGGAGGACAAGCGGCTGGGCAAGAAGATCTTTGCCGCCATCGAGGCCGAGTGGCAGCGCACCTGCGAGGCGCTGAACCTCATCACCGGCGTTGGGCAGCGGCTGGCGTCCAACCCGGCGCTGGCGCGCTCCATCGAGCACCGCTTCCCGTACCTGGACCCGCTCAACCACCTGCAGGTGGAGCTGATGCGGCGCTGGCGCCGGGAGAAGGAGCACAACGACGAGCGCCTGAAGCGCGGCATCCACCTGTCCATCAACGGCGTGGCGGCGGGCTTGCGCAACACGGGTTGAGCGTGGGCGGGAGCGGCCCGGCCGCTCCCCTGGCGCCCGGCCCGGGCCCCTTGCGGGCTTGGCCGGGCCGTGCACCCCCTCACTTAAAATCGCGGATTCGCCTCCCGAATCCCGACGTTCTTCTTTTTCATCACAGCCATGTCCTCGAACCAACTCGACAAGAAGGCGCAAGCCTGGTCCGCCCTCTTTTCCGAGCCCATGAGCGAGCTGGTCAAGCGCTACACGGCCAGCGTGGACTTCGACAAGCGGCTGTGGGCGGCCGACATCGAGGGCAGCCTCGCGCACGCGGCCATGCTGCAGGCGCAGGGCATCATCGGCGCGCAGGACCTGGCCGACATCCAGCGCGGCATGGCGCAGATCCGCGGCGAGATCGAGGCCGGCAGCTTCGAGTGGAAGCTGGACCTGGAGGACGTGCACCTCAACATCGAGGCGCGCCTCACGCAGCTCGTGGGCGACGCCGGCAAGCGGCTGCACACCGGCCGCAGCCGCAACGACCAGGTCGCCACCGACGTGCGGCTGTGGCTGCGCGGCGAGATCGACCAGCTCCAGCCGCTGCTGGCCGCCATGCAGCGCGCGCTGGTGAGCGTGGCCGAGAAGAACGTCGAGACCATCCTGCCCGGCTTCACGCACATGCAGGTCGCCCAGCCGGTGAGCTTTGCCCACCACATGCTGGCCTACGTGGAGATGTTCGCCCGCGACGCCGAGCGCCTCACGGACCTGCGCAAGCGCGTCAACCGCCTGCCGCTGGGCTCGGCCGCGCTGGCCGGGACGAGCTACCCGCTGGACCGCGAGATGGTGGCCAAGCTGCTGGGCTTCGACGCCGTCACGCAGAACAGCCTGGACGCCGTGAGCGACCGCGACTTCGCCATCGAGTTCACGGCCTTCGCGTCCATCGCGATGATGCACGTCTCGCGCCTGGCCGAGGAAATCGTGCTGTGGATGAGCCAGAACTTCGCGTTCATCGACCTGGCCGACCGCTACTGCACGGGCTCGTCGATCATGCCGCAGAAGCGCAACCCGGACGTGGCCGAGCTGGCGCGCGGCAAGACGGGCCGCGTCTACGGCCACCTCACGGCGCTGCTGACGCTGATGAAGGGCCAGCCCCTCACCTACAACAAGGACAACCAGGAAGACAAGGAGCCGCTGTTCGACGCCGTGGACACGCTGCGCGACACGCTGCGCATCATGGCCGAGATGGTGGAAGGCATCATCGTCAAGCCCGCCGCGATGGAGAGCGCCGCGCGCCGCGGCTACGCCACCGCGACGGACCTGGCCGACTACCTGGTGAAGAAGGGCCTGCCCTTCCGCGACGCGCACGAGGTCGTGGCGCACGCGGTGAAGGTGGGCCTGCAGCGCGGCGTGGACCTGTCAGAGCTGCCGCTGGACGTGCTGCAGCAGTTCCACGCCAGCATCGGCGAGGACGTCTACGAAGTGCTGACCCTGCGCGGCTCGCTGCAGGCGCGCCAGGTGCTCGGCGGCACGGCGCCGGTGCAGGTGAGCGCGCAGATAGCGCGGCACAAGGGGCGGCTGGCTTAAAGAAGCGCTTCACGCCGCCTGCAGGCGGCTGCGCACCACACCCATGAAAAAGCCCGGCAGTGCCGGGCTTTTTCATTTGCGAGGGACCGTTGCGCCCTCTCAGATCGACCGCACCACGCGCGCCACCGGTGGCGCGGGCTCGGGCTCCGCATCAAACCGCTCGAAGCCGCAGTAGCAAAGGAAGTGGCGGTTGGCCGCGCGGCCGAAGAGCGTCATGCCCAGCTTCACGGCCAGCTCGTGGCCCATCTGCGTCACGCCGTTGCGGCTGACCACGATGGGCACGCCCATCTGCGCCGCCTTCATGACCATCTCGCTGGTCAGGCGGCCGGTCGTGTAGAACACCTTGTCGGCGCCGTCCACGCCGTTCATCCACATCCAGCCGGCGATGGAATCGATGGCGTTGTGGCGGCCCACGTCCTCGACGAAATACAGCATCTCGCTGCCGCGGAACACGGCGCAGCCGTGCACCGAGCCGGCCTTGCGGTGGATGCTGTCCATCTGGATCTGGCGCATGCGCTCCAGTTGCGCGGCCAGCGTGGACTGGCGCAGCCGCGCCTGCGTGGCCGAGGGCAGCCGCACGTCGTCGAGCTGCGTGAGCACGTCGCCGAACAGCGTGCCCTGGCCGCAGCCGGTGGTGACGATGCGCCGCGCGGTGCGGTGCTCGATGTCGTGCACGCCGTGGCGCGTCTTCACGGCCGCGGCGTTCACTTCCCAGTCCACCGTGACCGACTCCACCGCCTCCACCGAGCCCACCAGGCGCTGGTTGCGCAGGTAACCCAATACCAGCAGCTCCGGCGCCGCGCCCAGCGTCATGAGCGTGACCAGCTCGCGCTTGTCCACGAACACCGTCAGCGGCCGCTCGTTGGGCATGTGGATCACGCGGCGCTGGCCGTATTCGTCCAGCACCTCGACTTCGCGCGTGAGCGCCGCGCCGGCATCGGTCAGGCGCGGCAGCAGAGGCAGTTGGCAGGCGGGTTGCATGGCAGCCATGCTAGGGCCCTTCGAGCGTCAGGGCTTTTTCGCAGCCGCCACGGATGCGGCGGCAGCCGTCGTGGCGGCCGGGGTGGACGCCGCTGCAGCGGCACCCGCCGGGGCAGCGGCTTCAGGCGGCGTGTACGCGAAGGGGCCGGGGTCGGCGCAAGCCGGGGTGGCGACGACCTCGCCCACCGGCTTGCTGGCCTTCTTCGCCTCGGCCAGCGTGCGCGCGGCCACGCGGTCATTGGCCTTGCAGAGTTGATACGCGGCGACCTTGTCGCTCCACGCCGCCTTGGCCTTGGCCTCGTCGGCCTTGGCCTTGGCCTCGTCGGACGGCGGCGGCAGTTTGGCCAGCGCCGCGCCGGCGCCCAGCAGCGCGGCGGCGGCCAGGACGAAAGAACGGGAAAGCTTCTTCATGATGTTCGGGTCTCCTGCCCGGCTCAGGCGCGGGGCGTGGCCATGGGCGCGCTCGGCGCGGCGGTGGCCGAGCGCTGCGCGGGGATCTTGCCGGCCTTGACGTCGTCGTACCAAAGCTCGTGGTGCTCGCGCGCCCAGTCCTCGCTGACGTAGCCGGTGCGCATGGCGCGGTACGCGCCCTTCACGCCCACGGAGCCCATGTAGATGTGGCCCATGAACAGGCACATGATCAGCACGGTGGAGACGGCGTGGACCATGTGCGCCCACTGCATCTGGCCGCGCAGGTAGCCCAGCTCCGGGACGAGCTTGTCCAGCACCAGCCCCGAGCCCACCACCAGGGTGCCCAGCCAGAACATGCCGACCCAGAACAGCGTCTTCTCGCCCGCGTTGAAGCGGTGCGAAGGCACGTGCTCGCCGGTGAACAGGCCGCCGCCCTTGAGCGCCCACTTCCAGTCCCAGGCCCTGGGCAGGTTGTCGCGGGCGAACGTCAGCATCATCACCACCATGGACACGGCAAACGCCGGCCCGGCGAAGTTGTGCGCCGTCTTCAGCGCGTAGGTCAGCCAGCCGAAGAGATGCGTGCCGATGAGGGGGAGCAGGAAGAACTTGCCGAAGGCGATGACGATGCCCGACACCGCCAGCAGCACGAAGGCACCCGCGTTGACCCAGTGCGTGGCGCGCTCCAGGGGCGTGAAGCGCTCTATGGTTGCGGGCGCATGGTCGTCGTGGCCCATGGGGCCGCGCTTCCAGTAGAACAGGCCGATGGCCACCACCACGATGAGCAGCAGCGAGCCGCCGACGGGGATGAGCCAGCGGTTGCGCACCTGGCGCCAGGCCTCGCCCGCGTTGGTCACGGCCGAGCCCGGGTACTGCGTGAAGCGCTGGATGAGCACGCCCTTCTCCGCGCCGGGCAGCGAGGCGTAGCCCTCCACGTTGCCGCTCTCGCGCACGGCGCGCCACAGCGGCGCGTTGTTGCCGGGCTGGCTTTTCGCGCGCTCGGCGTTGGTCTCGTCCGCGCGCGGCTCGGCCGGTGTGACGGTGGCCGGCGCGGTGACGGCCGGCTTGGCGTCCGGCAGCGCCGGGGCCGTCTGCGCCAGCGACGCGCCGGCCCCGCCGGCCAGCAGCGCCGCGGCCAGCAGCAGTTTGTGCATCAAGGCTTGCATGGCCTCTCCTTGTGGCGTGCCGTCAGGGCTGCGGCGCCGTGGGGGCCGAGCGCGAGTACTCGTTCTGGCCCTGGCCGCGGGTGCGGATCTGCTGCTCCCAGGCCGCGCGGTCGCCGGCGTTCCAGCCGGCGGCGGTGAATTGGGCGTCTCCGCCGCTGAAGGCCGGCTTGTCGGACTTCACGTGCTTGGCGCCCAGCTCCTGCGAGCGCTCGCCGCAGGCCGACAAGGCCATGGCCGCAGCGGCCAGGGCGAGCATGAAACGCAGCCTGCTCACGACTTCACCTCCGCCTTCGCCTCGGCCTTGACCGCGCCGCCATGGCCGCCCTGGGGCTGCGCGGGCTTGCCGTAGGCCGTGCCCCAGCCCCACACCTCGCTGCCCTTGCCGCGCTGCACCACGCGCTGGCGGAAGATGTCCGCCACCACGTCGCCGTCGCCGCCCAGCAGCGCCTTGGTCGAGCACATCTCGGCGCAGATCGGGAGCTTCCCTTCGGAGAGACGGTTGCGGCCGTACTTTTCGAGCTCGGCCTCGGAGCCGTTGGCCTCGGGGCCGCCGGCGCAGAAGGTGCACTTGTCCATCTTGCCGCGCAGGCCGAAGGTGCCGTTGGTGGGGAACTGCGGCGCGCCGAAGGGGCAGGCGTAAGAGCAGTAGCCGCAGCCTATGCACACGTCCTTGTCGTGCAGCACCACGCCCTCGTCGGTGCGGTAGAAGCAATCCACCGGGCACACGGCCATGCAGGGCGCGTCCGAGCAGTGCATGCAGGCCACGGAAATGCTCTTCTCGCCGGGCACGCCGTCGTTGAGCGTGACCACGCGGCGGCGGTTCACGCCCCAGGGGACGTCGTGCTCGGCCTTGCAGGCGGTGGCGCAGCTGTTGCACTCGATGCAACGCTCGGCGTCGCACAAAAACTTCATACGGGCCATGTCAGGTCCTTGTCTCGTTCGGCTGCTGCAGACGTCAGGCGCGCTCGATCTGGCAGATCGTCGTCTTGGTCTCTTGCATCATGGTCACGCTGTCGTAGCCGTAGGTCGTGGCCGTGTTGATGGCCTCGCCGCGCACCACGGGCATGGCGCCCTGCGGGTAGTACGGCGCCATGTCCATGCCGCCCCAGCGGCCGGAGAAGTGGAACGGCAGGAACACGGTTTCCGCGTTCACGCGCTCGGTCACCAGCGCCTTGACGCGGATGCCCTTGAAGCCCTCCACGGCCTCCATGGGCGGCGTCCTCACCCACACGTACTCGCCGTTGCGGATGCCGCGGTCGTTGGCCGCCTTGGGGTTGAGCTCGACGAACATGTCCTGCTGCAGCTCGGCCAGCCAGGGGTTGGAGCGCGTCTCCTCGCCGCCGCCCTCGTACTCCACCAGGCGGCCGCTGGTCATGATCAGCGGGAAGCGCTGGCCGATGTCCTTGTTCTTCTCCTGCACGCTCTTGTAGAGCGTGGGCAGGCGCCAGAAGGCCTTCTTGTCGTCGTGCGTGGGGTACTTGGCGATGAGGTCCGGGCGGTTGGAGTAGATGGGCTCGCGGTGCTTGGGGATGGGATCGGGGAAGTTCCACACCACGGCGCGCGCCTTGGCGTTGCCGAAGGGGTGGCAGCCGTGGTTCTTCATGACCACGCGCTGGATGCCGCCGGAGAGGTCCGTCTTCCAGTTCTTGCCCTCGGCCGCCCTTTGCTCGGCCTCGGTCAGCTCGCCCCACCAGCCCAGTTTCTTGAGCAGCACGTGGTCGAACTCGGGGTAGCCGGTGGTGATGTCGGCACCCAGGGAGTGCGAGCCGTCCTCGGCCAGCAGGCTCACGCCCTCGCGTTCCACGCCGAAGTTCGCGCGGAAGTTGCCGCCGCCCTCCATGACGTGCTTGGAGGTGTCGTAGAGGTTGGGCGAGCCCGGGTGCTTGAGCTCCGGCGTGCCGTAGCAGGGCCAGGGCAGGCCGAAGAAGTCGCCGTCCAGGCTGTAGCCGCTGGCCTTGTCGATGCCGCCCTTGGCGCGCAGCGTCTTGACGTCGAAGACGTGCATGTTGCGCATGTGGGCCTTCAGGCGCTCGGGGCTCTGGCCGGTGTAGCCGATGGTCCACAGCGCGCGGTTGATCTCGCGAAGGATGGACTCGGTCTCCGGCTCCTGCATGCCGCCCTTGCCCGGGACCATCTTGTAGCCCTGGACCAGTTCCTTGCCGAAGCCCAGCTTGTCGGCGAGCTGGGTCATGATCATGTGGTCGGTGCGGCTCTCCCACAGCGGCTCGATCACCTTCTCGCGCCACTGGATGGAGCGGTTGGAGGCGGTGCAGGAGCCGCTGGTCTCGAACTGCGTGGTGGCCGGCAGCAGGTAGACGCCGCGGTTGGGGTTGGCGTCCTCGGCCCGCCCCGGCATGGCGGCCATGGCGGCGGTGGCGCTGGGGAAGGGATCGATCACGACCAGCAGGTCGAGCTTGTCCATCGCCTTCTTCATCTCCAGGCCGCGGGTCTGGGAGTTGGGGGCATGGCCCCAGAACAGCAGGCCGCGCAGGTTGGAGTCCTGGTCGATGAGCTCGTTCTTCTCCAGCACGCCGTCGATCCAGCGCGAGACGGTCATGCCGGGCTTGGTCATCATGCCCGGGGCGTAGCGCTTCTTGAGGTCCTCGAAGTCCAGGCCCCAGACCTTGGCGAAGTGCTTCCACGAGCCCTCGGCCAGGCCGTAGTAGCCGGGCAGCGAGTCGGGGTTGGGGCCGACGTCGGTGGCGCCCTGCACGTTGTCGTGGCCGCGGAAGATGTTGGTGCCGCCGCCGCTCTTGCCCACGTTGCCCAGGGCGAGCTGCAGCAGGCACGACGCGCGCACGATGGCGTTGCCGATGCTGTGCTGCGTCTGGCCCATGCACCACACGATGGTGCCGGGGCGGTTGTCGGCGAGAAGCTTGGCGACCTTGTAGGTGGTTTCGCCGTCAACGCCGCAGACCTCCTGCACCTTGTCCGGCGTCCACTGCGTGAGCACCTCCTCGCGCACCTTGTCCATGCCGTAGACGCGGTCCTGGAGGTACTGCTTGTCCTCCCAGCCGTTCTTGAAGATGTGGTGCATCACGCCGAACAGGAAGGCGATGTCCGTGCCGGAGCGTATGCGCACGTACTCGTCGGCCTTGGCCGCGGTGCGGGTGAAGCGCGGGTCCACCACGATGACCTTGCAGCCGTTCTCCTTGGCATGCAGCAGGTGCAGCATCGACACCGGGTGCGCTTCCGCCGCATTGGAGCCGATGTACAGCGCCGCCTTGGCGTTCTGCATGTCGTTGTAGGAGTTGGTCATCGCGCCGTAGCCCCACGTGTTCGCGACGCCGGCGACGGTGGTGGAGTGGCAGATGCGGGCCTGGTGGTCGCAGTTGTTGCTGCCCCACAGGCTCATCCACTTGCGCAGCAGGTAGGCCTGCTCGTTGTTGTGCTTGGACGAGCCGACCACAAAGATGGAATCCGGCCCGCTTTGCTTGCGCAGCTCCAGCATGCGGGCGCTGATCTCGCTGAGGGCCTGGTCCCAGCCGATGCGCTGGTACTTGCCGTCCACGAGCTTCATGGGGTACTTCAGGCGGTACTCGCCGTGGCCGTGCTCGCGCAGCGCGGCGCCCTTGGCGCAATGCGCACCCAAGTTGATGGGCGAGTCGAACACCGGTTCCTGGCGCACCCACACGCCGTTCTCGACCACCGCGTCCACGGCGCAGCCCACCGAGCAGTGGCCGCACACGGTGCGTTTCACTTCCACCTTGCGGCTGCCGTCGGCGGCAGCGGCGGGCTTGTCGGAGGCCTGGGCCTTTTGCACCAGGCTCAATTGCGAGGCAGCGATGCCCACGCCCACCCCCAGTCCGGAGCGGCGCAGGAAGGCGCGGCGGTCCAGCGTCGGGATGGCGCGGCGGTTGAAGCTGTCTATGCCGCGGGTGAGGCTGGAGACCAGGCCCGCGGTCGGTTGGCCGGCGGCGGCCGGCGTGGCGCTCTTGCGCGTGAGCAACATGGCAAAAAAACCTTCTCTAGGGCCTGGCCCCTCCCGCGCGGGCAGGTGTTCGCGCCCAGCGGATGGAAAGCCGTTGGGCGTGGCGGCCCGCTTCAGGCGGGCCAGGCAAGGCGTGTTGGCGGCTGTGGGGACGGCGCGTCAGCTCAGATGCGCGTGGTCTGGTAGTAGCGCAGCACGTGGGGCGTGACCTGGTAGCCGTCGCCCTTGGGCGGCTCGGCGGCAGGCTGCGCGGCGGCGGCCACAGCGGGCGCGGGATCGCCCTTGGGCAGCACGGCCACGGCGCCGGCCAGCGCGCGGCGGCGCGACAGTTTGTTGGGGGTCTCGCTCATGGCGTCTCCTCAGCAGCGGTTTTTTTGGGGATGCGGCCGGCAGCACATGGATGGGCTTGGGCCGTCTCGGTCTCGGACACCGCGCGGCCACGCCTGGCGCGGCGGTGTCGGTCCAACGGGGCTATGCAACGCTTTGCCTAGGAATGGGACAAACCGCCGCAGGCCTCTCCATTGCACAGCCCGTACCAGGGCCGGCGGCGACGGCCGGGCCTTGAACATCAAGCACTTGCGTCAGGTCAAGCCCTGCGCGGCGGCGCGGGCGCGACAAGCTGTCGCGGCATCGCACGACAAGTTGTCGCGGCGCCTGCCGGGGGCGTTGCGGCGCCGCCCCCCGCGTGGCGGGGGGCCTTCCTACAATCCAGCCCCGCCGCCGCCCCAGGCCCACACCGCAGTCCCCGCCGTGACACCACACACCGCCCCCTCCTCTCCCGCCGAGCGCTGGCCGCTGGCCAGCGTGCTGGTCGTGGACGACGAGGAGGGCATGCGCAACTTCCTCACCAAGACGCTGGCCACGCGCTGCGGCCAGGTGCTGGCCGCGGGCAGCGCGGAAGAGGCGGCGCAGCTCTGTGCGCAGCACCGCTTCGACCTGCTCATCCTGGACATCGCGCTGCCGGGCAAGAGCGGGCTGGAGCTGCTGCGCGAGCTGCGCGAACAGGGCCACTCGGGCGAGGTCATCCTCATCACCGCCTTTGCGGACCTGGACACGGCCATCGAAGCGCTGCGTGCCGGTGCGTCGGACTTCATCCTCAAGCCGTTTCGCATCGCCCAGATCCTCAACGCCATGGCGCAGTGCCTGGAGCGCTCGCGGCTGGCGCGCGAGAACTTCATCTTGCGCCGCACCCTGTCGGAGAAGACGCCGCCCTCGCCGCTGGACGGCTTCGTCGGCGGCTCGGCCGTGATGGCGCAGTTGCAGCACGCCCTGCAGCGCGCCGCCGCGGTGCCCAGCACGGTGCTGCTGGCCGGCGAGTCCGGCACGGGCAAGGAGCTGGCGGCGCTGGCGCTGCATGCGCGCAGCCCGCGCGCGGCGGGGCCCTTCGTCCCGGTGAACTGCGCCACGCTCTCGCCGGACCTCATAGACAGCGAGCTGTTCGGCCACGCGCGCGGGGCCTTCACGGGGGCGGCACGCAGCCGCGACGGGCTCTTCTACTACGCGCAGGGCGGCACCCTCTTCCTGGACGAGATCGGCGAGTTGCCGCTGCCGCAGCAGGCCACGCTCTTGCGCGTGCTGGAGGAGCGGCGCATACGCCCCGTGGGCAGCGAGCAGCAGATCCCGGTGGACGTGCGCATCGTCGCGGCCACCAACCGCGCGCTGGCCGAGGAGGCCAAGGCCGGGCGCTTCCGCAAGGACCTGTATTACCGGCTGCAGGTGGTGGAGATCACGCTGCCGCCGCTGCGCGCGCACAAGGAGGATCTGCCCGCGCTGGTGGCGCACTTCATCGCGACGCTGGCGCCGCAGTTGGGGCTGGAGCCCATCAGCGTCAGCGACGAGCAGATGGCCTACCTGCAGCAGTACGACTGGCCGGGCAACGTGCGCGAGCTGCGCAACCTGGTGGAGCGCTCGCTCATCCTGGGCGCGCTCAACGTGCAGGCGCTCTACCCCGGGCTGGAGCCGGCGCCGGGGCCTGTTCCCGCGGGCGCGGCGGGCGCCGCAGTTCGCGCGCCGGAGCCGACGGGCACTGCCGCGCCCACCGACCTGCAGACGCTGGAAAAGCGCCACATCCTGTCGGTGCTGGAGTCCGTGGGCGGCGACAAGACGCGCGCCGCGGCGCTGCTGGGCATCTCGCGCCGCACGCTGGAGCGGCGCTGCGCGGAGTGGCAGCTCGGGGCGTGAGGCGCGCCGCCTGGCCATGACCCGCGCCCCCGGCTCCATCCGCCGCCAGCTCCTGACGCTGTCGCTGCTGCCCGCGGGCGTGGCCTTGCCGCTGTTGGGCGTGGCGCTGGCCTGGTGGGGCTCCAGCGCGCTGGATGCGCTGCTGGTGACCAAGGTGCGCGCCGACCTGGCCGTGGCGCACGGCTACTTCGAGCGCGTGCGCTCCGAGATGGGCGCCAGCGCCGCCGCGCTGGCCGACTCGCAGGCGCTGCAATCCGCCCTGGCCCGCGGCACGGCCCCAGCGGAGCTGGGCGCGCTGCTGCAGCGCTTCAAGGAGCGCGAGGGCGTGGACTTCGTCAACCTGCGCGACGCCGAGGGCCGCTTGCTGGCCACCGACTTCGGCCCGCCGCCGCAGGCCACGCGCGCGGGCTGGTTCAACGGCCCGGCCTCGCGCTCGGCCGTGGAAGTGCTGGCGCCGCAGGACTTCGCGCTGCTGGCGCCCGCGCTGCAGTCGCGCGTGGCCGTGCCGCTGCTGCCCACGCCCTACGCCGCGCCCACCGAGCGCAGCACCGAGGAGCGCGCCCTGGTGCTGCTGGCGCGCGCGCCGGTGGCCGATGCGCGCGGGCACATCACCCACTACCTGCAGGCCGGCACGCTGCTCAACCGCAACCTGGCCTTCATCGACCACATCAACGAGATCGTGTACCCGCCGGGCACCCTGCCGTTCGGCAGCCGCGGCACGGCCACGCTCTTCCTGGACGACCTGCGCATCACCACCAACGTGCGCCTGTTCGAAGGCGGCGCCGCGCACCGCGCCATAGGCACGCGCGTCTCCCAGCAAGTGCGCGAAGCCGTGCTGGGCCGCGGCAGCACCTGGCTGGACCGCGCCTTCGTGGTGGGCGACTGGTACGTCTCCGCCTACGCCCCGCTGGCCGACGGCGAGGGCCGCCGCGTGGGCATGCTCTACGTGGGCTTCCTGGAGCAGCCTTTCACCTTGCTGAAGTACGGCGTGCTGCTGGGCATAGGCGCGCTCTTCTTCGCGGTGATGGGCGCGGCGGCCTGGCTGTCGCTGCGCCGCGCGCGCGCCCTGTACCAGCCGCTGGAGCGCATGGCGCACACCATGCGCGAGGTGCAGTCCGGCCAGCGCGCGCGGGTCGGCCCGCTGCAGGGCAGCCCGGAGCTGGGCGCCCTGGGCGCACACCTGGACGGGCTGCTGGACACCGTGGACGAGCAGACCCGCGCCCTGCGCTGGGCCAACGCCGAGCTCGACGCCAAGGTGGAGGAGCGCACCCGCGAGCTGCAGGCCGCGCAGCGCCAGTTGCTGCGCAGCGAGAAGATGGCCGCCATAGGCCAGCTCACGGCCAGCATCGCCCACGAGGTCAACAACCCCATCGCGGTGCTGCAGGGCAACCTGGACCTGATGCGCGAGCTGCTGGGCGAGCACGTCAACAGCGTGCGCGACGAGCTGAAACTGGCCGACGAGCAGGTCGAGCGCATGCGGCTCATCGTGGCGCAACTGCTGCAGTTCTCGCGGCCCACCGAATACGCCGGCTACGTGCAGGCCGTGGACCCGGCGCAGGCGCTGCAAGACTGCCTGCGCCTGGTGGGCCCGCAGCTCGCCCGCAGCCGCGTGCAGGTGAAGCAGCAGTTCGCGCACACGCGCACGGCCGCCATCAACCGCCAAGAGCTGCAGCAGGTGCTGGTGAACCTGCTGCTCAACGCGCTGCAGGCCATGGGCAACGGCGGCGTACTGCGGCTGTCCACCCGCGATGAGGCCGAGGGCGTGCTGATCTCGGTGGCGGACAGCGGCCCCGGCCTGGCGCCGGAGGTGCTGCGCGACCTCTTTCAGCCCTTCATGACCACCAAGCACGACGGCACGGGTTTAGGGCTGTGGATCAGCCACGGGCTGATAGAGCGATACGGCGGGGCGCTGCGGGCGCGCAACCGCGACGACGGCGAGAGCGGCGCGGTGTTCGAGGTGTGGGTGCCGGGGGAGACGGTGGCGTGAAATGCCGCCGGGCTGGCTTTGTTTCATCGCTCCCGCCGCCCATAAAACACAAACTCCGCCTGATACCCCACCGCCATTTCCCGCCCAACCCGCCGCGCATCGCAAGGCTGATTGGGCGCCGCACCGCCGCGGGTATTGAGCCGCTGGATGTAGCTCACGCCTTGCATCGTCCCCTGCCCTGACGTGCCCGCGGCGCGCAGCAGTTGCAGCGGCAGGTGGCCCTCGCCGGCCGGCGCGGCGGCCAGGGGAAGGCCCACCACCTTGGAGCCGTCCACCGACTTCCACGTCGGCCCGCCATAGCTCCAGCCGATCTCGCGCAGGTACAGGTCGTACAGACGCCCCGCCGATTCGCCTGCCACCCACGCGTAGCCGCCGCCCGCGCCGGCTTGCCGGCGGCAGGCATAGCGCACCTCGCCTTTGCCCAGCGACCACAGGCGCAGCTCATGCCCCGGCGGCACGCGCAGCGCGGTGGGCAGCGCAGCGTTGTCCACGGCCGCACGCGCAACAGCCACCGTCGCCAGCAGCGCAGCGGACACGAGAACGGGCGCAAGCGTCGTCACGGCGGTTCTCCTTCGGGAAATTCGCGGCAAGCACCGTCACGGCAGCACGCACGCTGCCCACCGCCACCCGGGAAAACACCCGCGCCCGCGCTGAGTAGTTCCCACATGCCCACCCGTATCGACAGCGGCACACTTCAACTCCTCTATAGGACTAGATCAATTACCAGATGGAGCCCCTGCGCCTGGTTCAGCCTGAAGTCGGACAAAGCCGCTACGCCGCGTTGGCCGCCGCGCTGCGCGCGCGCATCGTGGCGGGTGAGTGGCCGCCCGGCACGGCCTTGCCGGCGGAACAGACGCTGGCCGCCGAGCACGGCGTGGCGCTGGGCACCATGCGCCGCGCGCTGGAGCTGCTCACCGAGCAGGGCTTCATCGAGCGCCGGCACGGGCGCGGGACCTTCGTGAAGCCGTCGCTCAGCGGCGCGTCGCTGCTGCGCTTCTTCCGCTTCGGCGACGGCAGCGGGCAGGCGCCGGCTTCGCGCATCCTCTCGCGCGAGCCGCTGCCCGCGCCCGCCGACGTGGCCCGCACCCTGGGCCTGGGCCCCGGCGAGCCGGCCTTGCGGCTGCTGCGGCTGCGGCTGGTCGCGCACCAGCCCTGCCTGCACGAGGAAATCTGGCTGCCGCTGCCCCTCTTCGCCGCGCTGGCCGAGGGCGACCCGGCCGACTGGGGCGACCTGCTCTACCCGCTGTTCGCCCAACGCTGCGGCGTGCACGTGCACCGCGCGGTGGACAGCATCGGCTTTTGCCGGCTGCCCGCCGAGCCGGCGCGCGCGCTGGCGCTGCCGGCCGACCACCCCTGCGCGCGCGTGCAGCGCCAGGCCTTCGACCTCAGCGGGCGCTGCATGGAGCTGCGCACCACGCTGGGCGACGCCAACGCCTTTCACTACACCGTGGCCATCACCTGACGGCCTGAGCCCTCTCCGGCCTGGCGGCTGGCCTGCGGGCCGGCGGCGCCCACGGGGCCAGGCCGGCCTCGCCACTCCAGCGCCGCCGCATCCCAAGCACACCGCAAGAGAGACAAGACATGACTGCTCCCGCCTCCTGGACGCGCCGCCGCCTGCTGGCCGCCTCCGCGCTGCTGGCCGCCCCGGGCCTGTCGCGCGCGGCCGGCGACATCGCCGGCGGCAAGCCGATTTCCCTGATCGTGAGCTACCCGCCCGGCGGCGGCGCCGACGTGATGGCCCGCCTCATCGCCCCGCGCCTGGGCCAGGTGCTGGGCCAGACCGTGGTGGTGGAGAACAAGCCCGGCGCCAGCGGCACCATCGCCGCCCAACAGGTCGCCCGCGCCGCGCCGGACGGCACCACGCTGCTGCTGGACGCCTCCAACTACGCCGTCAACCCGGCCCTCTTCGACCACAAGCTGCCCTACGACCCGGCCACCGCCTTCGCGCCGCTGGCCGTGCTGGCCACCTTCCCCAACGTGCTGGTGTGCACGCCGGGCTTCGAGGCGCAGTCGGTCGCCGACGTCATCCGCCTGGCCCGCAATAAACCCGGCCGCCTCACCTACGCCTCGTCGGGCAACGGCTCGGCCCAGCACCTGGCCGGTGCGCTGTTCGAGCAGATCGCCAAGGTGGAGCTGACGCATGTGCCCTACCGCGGCGGCGGCCCGGCCATGAGCGACGTGATGGGCGGCCAGGTGCCCCTGTTCTTCGCCAACGTGGCCTCGTCGCTGGGCCACATCCAGTCCAAGCGGCTGCGCCCGCTGGCGGTGACGTCCAGGCTGCGCACCCGCGCCCTGCCGGACGTGCCCACGCTGGAGGAGTCCGGCCTCAAGGGCTACGAGGTGCTGGAGTGGAACCCGGTGCTGGCCCCCGCCGCCACGCCGGCACCCGTGCGCATGAAGCTGGCCGCGGCGCTGCGCACCGTCATGGCCGACGCCGAGGTGCTGGGCCGCGTGCGTGCCCTGGGCGGCGAAGTGTTTGCCGGCGACGAGAAGGCCGCCACCACCTTCCTGCAACAGCAGCAGGCGCAGTGGACCCGCGTGGTGCGCGAGCACCGCATCACGCGGGAGTGAGCCGCATGACGGATCAACACCCCCCCGGCGGCTGGGACTGCCACGTCCACGTCTTCGACGCCGACGCCCCCGTGCAGCCCGGCCACTACCGCCCCGTGCACCGGCCGCTGGCCGACATCGAGGCGCTGGCCGCCGCCCACGGCGTGCGCCACCTCGTGCTGGTGCAGCCCAGCGTCTACGGCACGGACAACGGCGTGATGCTGCGCGCGCTGCAGGCCGCCAAGGGCCGCCACCGCGGCGTGGCCGTGGTGGACGCCGGCGTGGCCGACGCCGAGTTGGACGCGCTGCACGCCGCCGGCGTGCGCGGCATCCGCTTCAACCTCGTGTCGCCCGTGGGCCACCAGGCCCGGCACGGCGACCCGGCCGACGCGCTGCGCGCCTTGGCCCCCCGGCTGCGCGCGCGCGGCTGGCACGTGCAGTGGTACGCGCGCTGTGAACACCTGCCCGCGCTGGCCGTGCTGCAGGAGGAAGCCGGGCTGCCCTTCGTCCTGGACCACCTGGCCGGCCTGCACGCCGAGCTGCCCGCCGCCGACCCGGCCTGGCGCGCGGCGGCCGCGCTGGCCGCGGGCGGCGCCTGGATCAAACTCTCCGGCTGGTACCGGCTGCGGGACGCGGAACCCTATGCCGCGCTGCGGCCGGCCATCGCCCGCGCCTTCGAGCTCTTCGGCGAGCGCGCCCTCTGGGGCTCGGACTGGCCGCACACCAGCTTTGCCCCCGAAGCCCTGCCTGCCTACGGCTCCACGCTGGCGCCGCTGCGCCAGGCCCTGGGCGACGACGCCACCCGCCGCGTGCTCGACGTGCACGCCCCTTTGCTCTACCAACACGAGACCCGCTGACATGAACCGCAACACCGCATCCCGCCGCACCGTGCTGGCGCTGGCCGCCACTGCCGCCACCGTCGCCCTGCTGCCCGCCGCCGCCCAGGCGCAGGCGCCGGCCTGGCCCGTGAAGCCGATCCGCTTCGTCGTCCCCTTCGGCCCGGGCGGCGCCAACGACATCGTGGCCCGCGCGGTGGCCGAGGCCACGGCCAAGCAGTTGGGCCAGCCCATCATCATCGAGAACAAGCCCGGTGCCGGCTCCATGCTGGGGGCGGACTTGGTCGCCAAGTCGGCGCCGGACGGCTACACCTTCCTGGCGCCGGCGGCTGGCGTGATCACCAACGCGATGATCAAGTCGCGCATGCCCTACAAGGAGGACGACCTCGTCCCCGTGGTCATGATGGCCGTGAGCCCCTCGGTGATCGTGGTGCCCGCCGGTTCGCCCATTAAGGACTTGAAGGGGCTGATCGCCGCCTCCAAGAACGGCCCCGGCCTGAACTTCTCCACCGCCGGCACCGGCAGCACGCCGCACTTCGTGGCCGAGATGCTCAAGCTCAAGGCGGGCGCCAAGCTGCAGATCATCCCGTTCAAGAGCGGCTCCGAGGGCATGGCCGCCGTGGCCGGCGCGCAGGTGGACGCCACCTCCGAGGCCAGCCCCGTGGTGCTGCCCATGATCAAGGGCGGCAAGCTCATCCCCGTGGCCTCGACCTGGAACCGCCGCATCGCCGCACTGCCGGACCTGCCCACCGCCGAGGAACAGGGCTTCAAGGACATCGTGATCGGCCACTGGTCCGGCGTGTTCGCGCCCAAGGGGACGCCGGACGCCATCCTCGACAAGCTCAACGCCGCGGTGAACGTGGCGCTCAAGAGCAGCGAGCTGCGCGCCAAGCTCATCCCCATGGCGATCGACCCCACGGGCGGCAGCCGCGAGGACTTCAGGAAGTTCCTGGCCGCCGAGAAGGCCCGGCTGGCGCCGCTGGCCAAGGCGGCGCAGATGAAGGAGGACTGAGGCCCTCCCCGCCGCCGCGCCGCGCGGGCGGCGCGGGCGAGAGCTCAAGGCCCGCAGGACGCCCCCAGCAGCACCGCGTCCACCCGCAGCCGCGCCAGCGCCTGCGGGTCGGCGCACAGGCCCAGCGCCACGGCCGGCACCAGCGCCAGGCCCCAAGCCAGCGCCGCGCGCCGCGTGCGGCTGCGCCGCAATGCCCCCAGGAAAGGCAGGGCCAGCGCCGCGGCCACCGGCAGTTTCAACAACAGCTCAAACGGCAGCTCCGGCACGGCGGTGCGGCGTTCAGGATGCGCCCGTGGCCCGGCCGGCTGCCGGCGCAAGCGCGGGCGCCGGATCGGCCCCGGGCGCGGGCGGGCGCTCCCCGTCGCGCAAGCCGAAAAAGCTCGCCACGCCGCCCAGCGCCGTGAGCGCGGCCAGCGCCACGGCCAGGCTGCGGCCGCTGCCCGTGAGGTCGAAGCTCCAGGCGCCCAACTGCACCGCGGCGAAGGCGCCGCACTGGTGCATGAGGAACAGCAGGCCGAACACCCGTCCCTTGATGGCCGTGCCGTAGCGCTCGAAGCAGTACATCGAGGTCAGCACCACCGTGCCCAGGTAGCTCGCGCCGAACACCGCGGCAAAGCCCAGGGTCTGCACGTCCGGCCCGCCCGCCAGCAGCAGCGCCATGGCCAGCGAGCGCAGCGCATAGAACACCGCCAGCAGCGCGTGCTTGCGCCAGCGCAGGGCCAGCCAGCCCGTGGCCAGCCCGCTCACCAGCTCCAGCACGCCCAACAGGCTCAGGCTCAAGCCCATGCGCTCGCGCGGAGCCCCCGCGTCCTGCCAGAAGGCCACCAGGTGCACGTCCACGAAGGCCATGGTGGCGCCGCAGCCCATGAAGCCCAGCGCCAGCACGTAAAAGCCCGGGTCGCTTCGCACCTGGCGCCACACCGCCACCGCCGGCCCGGGCTCGGCCGCCGGCTGCGCCAGCCCCGCGCGCCGCAGCGCGCGCGCTCCCCAGGCGGCGGCCAGCGCCACCGGACCCGCCAGCAGCAGCCCAACGGCGGCAAACGCCTGCGTCCACGGCAGGCGCGGCTGCAGCGCAATCCACAGCGGCGACAGCACGATGAAGCCGATGGCCGTGCCGTTGCCCACCAGCGCCAATGCAAAACCCTTATTTCGTTGCTGAAAAAGCCGATCCACCAGTACGCCCATGGGCACGTAGGTCATGGCAGCCAGCGCGAAAGCCCCGCCCAGGCCGTAAGCCGCAACGAAAACCCACAAGGAGCCGGAGAACACCGTGGCCCCCCACAGCGACACGCCCTCCGCCACCGCCCCCAGCACCACCGTGCGCAAGGGGCCGACGCGATCGCTCAACGCTCCCACCAGCGGCGACACCAGCCCCGTCACCAGCATGAATACCGAGCCCGACCACGCAAACCCCGTGCGGCCCTGGCCAAAATGCACCGCCAACTCCGCAAAATAAACCTGGTAGACGCCTTTGACCGTGGTGGACAAAAACATCACCATGAATCCCAGCGCCACCAGCCGGTGAATGAGATACCGTTTTTCGTTTTTCATGAAAACTTGAAAATCACGCCAGACGCCAGCGCAGCTTCAAACTGACGCTTCAGGCAAGCAAACGGCTGAAAGCCCCCTGCAAGGAAATTCCGGCTGTACGCAGGGCCGAATTTTCAATGACCCTTCCGGCTGAAAATCCAGCCGGCGATCCCAACCACTGCAATTTCCAGCCCCGATAAACTTAAGATGGTAGGCATGCCCTCGGATAATCGCGAGCAATCCCGTCGTCGCCAGCAGCAAAAAAACGGACATTTCCTTCCGTGTCTTGGAAAAGCCTAGATACTGTGCGAAAATGAGTTACTTTTCATTACAAGCACCCGTAAATAACACTTTCATGCGGCCCCATCGCACCCCGGGCCGCCAGCAGAGCGAGCAATGATCAACAGGGCATTTTTCCTGGTGCTGCCACGCGTCCACATGCTGGACCTGGCAGGGCCGCTGCAAATCATGGCCACGCTGGACGAATTGGGCATTGCGGGGGTGGGCATCCAGTGCATCGGCCCGGATTCCCAGGTCAGTGCCTTCCAGAAAGTCATGCTGGGCCAGGTGGCTCCGCTGCCTGAAAAACTGGAAGCCGACGACGTGCTTTTTGTTGTCGGCAGCAAACTCGACGACGCGCTGCAAAGCTCACCGGCCTGGAAAACCGCGGTCCAGTGGCTGAGAAAACAATTCCTGGAATACCGTATTCCCGCCCACGTGGCGGCCATTTGCACCGGCACTTTCTTGTTGGGCGACGCCGGCCTGCTCGACGGGCGGCTGTGCACCACGCACCATCATTTTGTCCAGCAACTGCGGCGCAATTTTCCCTTGGCGCAAGTGGTGGACAACAGGGTTTGTGTCCAGGACGGCAAAATATGGACGTCGGCCGGCGTGGCGTCGGGTATCGACCTGGCCCTGCAATTGATCGCCAATGCCTTCGGCGACCACATTGCCATTCAGGTCGCGCGTGAAAACGTGGTCCATTTCCGGCGTTTCGGCAACGACCCGGACCTGGCCGTCAAATTCCGCTACCGCACCCACGGCAATCAGCTCGTCCACACCATGCAGGACGAAATTGCCAACAACCTCTCCCGTGCCTGGACCTGCGAGACGCTGGCGCGCAAGTCCGGCTTCAGCAGCCGCCATCTGGCGCGCATCTTCAAGGCCGAGACCGGCATCACCATGAAGCGCTACCAGATGGAGCTGCGCATGGACCTGGCGCGGCGGCTGATCACCGGCTCCACGCTCACGCTGGAGCGCATCGCCGAGCGCTGCGGCTTCAGCAGCATGCAGGCCTTCCGTTCCAACTGGAACAAGGTCGAGAGCGTCCCGCCCTCGCAATTGCGCCACCAGCAAAGGCAAGCCGAAATGAGCTGAGCACGGGAAGAGCCCTACCCCGGCTCCTCCCCACGAGACGGCGCCCCCGGGCTGGACGGGAGCGGCAACAAGGCGTGTCCAGGGTGACCAAACAATGCGTCATCGCCTTGACCGCCGCGCCCACCTGCCGCCATGTCTACCCCCAGCGCTTTCGAAGATGCCGTCCGCCGCGGCGCCAGGTTGCGCCGCCACGAGCGCGAATACTTCGCCAGCACGGTGCAGTTGCTCACGCCGGGGCGCCGCATCGTGGAGGCGCGCACGCTGGACATCAGCTTGGGCGGCTTGAAGCTGGTGCTGCCGGCCAACCTGGCGATGGGCTCGCGCTGCGGGCTGCGCCTGGTGATCCCGGTGGTGCCCTTCGGGGCCTGCACCCTCGTGGCGGAGGCGGAAGTGGCCAGCATCGTGTTCAGCGGCCGCGAGAACGGCTTCCTGGCCGGGCTGCGCTTCACCACGCTGACGCAGGCGCCGCTCGCCGCGCTGCAGGCCTACCTGCGCGAGCGCTGCGCGCACCGTGCGTACCGGGTGCGCGCGCGGCAACTGGCCGACTCCGCGGGCAGCGCCGTTCCCCTGGCCCTGCCCTTCGCACAAGACAGCGCCGGCAAGCCCAGTTGAGCAAGGCTTGCGCGGCTTTCGCCGCGGATTAAGGCCCGCCGGGGGCCTTTTCTCCAGCCTTCTGGCGGGTGACGCCGCCATATAACCGGGCAGAGGTCCCCGCTCCAGCCGGGGACGGTTGTCCGTCGCACCCGCGCCGCCAGCTCAAGAGCCGCCCGCGCCGGGCTGAACGCAGTACGCATGCGGGCTTATCCCGCTGGCCCAGCCTTCAAGCCATGTGTGCCTTCCGCAGCTTCGCCGACAACACGCCGTCCCACCCCGAGTTCCGCCGCCACGAGCGCGGACGCCTGGCCTGCACCGTGCACCTGCTGTTGCCCGACCGCCGCATCCTGGAGGCACGCACGATGGACATCAGCGTGGGCGGCCTGCGGCTGGTGACGCCGGTGAACCTGCCGCTGCAGACGATGTGCGGCGTCAAGCTGGTGATTCCCGGCATCCCGTCGGGAACGCACACGGTGATGGCGCAGGCGCAGGTGACCAACATCGTGTTCAGCGGCCGGGAGAACGGCTTCCTAGTCGGCCTGCGCTTCACCAGCCTGCCCGCCGGCGGGCTCCAGGCCGTCTCGGACTACCTGAACGAGAAGTTCAAGCACACGACCCACCGGGGCCGCATGGCACGCCCGCAGCACATCCCGGGCAACGACGGCCAGGGCAGCAAGCCGGGCAAGGCCTGAGCCGCCGGCGCCCGCGCGGCGGGCTTCACTCGATCAGGTCAAAACCCTGGGTTTCAACCTGCATGAAGGCCGCCGTGAAGCCGGCCAGCGCCGCATAGAGCCGCGCGCGCGGATGGGCCTGCACGGCCTCGCACAGCCGCTCCACCCAGGGCTGCACGTGGGCGCGGAAGAAGCGCCGCTGCTGCTCCAGGTTGCACAGGGCCACGTCGTCCCCGGCGATGAGCCAGCGCATGACCTCGAACACGCAGGCCACGTGGTCCTCGGTCTCGCCGCGCGCGGGGTCGCGCTCCAGACCCAGCCGCGCCAAGTCCGCGCGCAGCACGGCCAGCGGGCGCTCGTTGAGGAAGCCGGCCAGGTAGTAGGAGCCGTAGACGAACACCTCCGGCTTGCCCAGGCCCTCGAACAGCGCGGCGTACTCGGCCGCCGCGGCCGCCGGGTCGCTCTCGCGCATGGCGCCCACCAGCGCCTGCCAGGGCGCCTCCAGGAAGGCGCCGGGCTGCGGCGCCTGCGTCACGGCCACGGCGAACTGGCGGAACAGCTCTGCGTCCGGCGGCGCCCACCACAGCCGCGCCAGCAGCCCGTAGGCTTCGGCGCGGGCCAGTTCCTCGGCGTCGTCCATGGTGGCCAGGCTCAAGGCCTGCACATCGTCTTGCTTGCTCACAGGTCCGTGATCCGCGTCTCGTTGGGGTTGGAATAGATGTCGATGACGCGGCAGTCGCCGCACATCTTCAGCCGCTGCAGCGCCTCGCCCTGGAACATCGGGTGCCCGGCCAAGCGGCCCAGCATGGCCTCCACCGCCTGCAGCGTGCCGAAAGGCTTGCCGCAGCGTATGCAGCCGTAGGGCTGTGCCTCGTGCAGCACGCGCGGCTGCTTGCGGGCCTTGCCCTCGTCGGCCAGCAGCAGGCGCGGGACGAGCGAGATCGCGTCCTCGGGGCAGGTGCTGGCGCACAGGCCGCACTGCACGCAGTTCTTCTCGATGAAGCGCAGCTGCGGCTTGTCGGGGTTGTCGGCCAGCGCCGCGGCCGGGCAGGCGCCCACGCAGCTCAGGCACAGGGTGCAGCGGCCGGTGTCCACCACCACGGCACCCAAGGGGCTGGCCGCGGGCAGCGCCACGGCGTCCGGCAGCGCCTGCGGCGCCTGCGGCGCCTGCGCCATCAGGTGCTCCAGCGCCAGCTCCAGCGTCACGCGCTTGTCACTTTGCGCCGCGAAGGCCGCGGGCAGGCGCACGGTGGCGGCGGGCGCGGCGCCGCGCAGCGCGGCGTCCAGGGGGGCCAGGTCGCGTGCGTCGCGGGTTTCAAAAACCTGCACGTGCGCGCCGGCGTAGCCCAGGCCCGCCAGCAGCGCGTTGGCCACTGCGGCCTGCTCCCTCAACGCCTCGCGGTACTCGGGAGCCTCTTCCTCGGTCAGCAGGATGAAGATTTGAGAGGCGCCCTGCGCCTTGGCCGTGAGCCACAGCTCCAGGCCGACGCTGGCCGTGTGCCACAGGCCCACGGGCAGCACGCGCGCGGGCAGGCCGTGGATGTCGGCATCGGTGCGCGCGGCCCGGCCCAGGTCGCCCAGCAGGCGCGATCCGGCCCCTTCGCTGTGCAGCAGCAGCGCCGTGTCGCGGCCGCCGGCGCGGGCGTAGGTGGCGAGCAGCGTGCGCAGCCGTTTGCCGGTGGTGGGCGCGTCCGGATAGGCGTAGGCCAGCGCGCCGGTCGGACACACGGTGGTGCAGGCGCCGCAGCCCACGCACAGGTGCGGCTCCACGCGGATGCCGCCGGTGGTGGTGGCCTCGCTGGCGATAGCGCGGGCCGAGCAGATCTGCACGCAGGCGTCGCAGCCCACGCGCTCGTTGCGGCTGTGGGCGCAGAGCTTCTGCTTGTATTGGAAGAACTTGGGCTTCTCGAACTCGCCGGTCAGCTCGCGCAGCTTCAGCACGGCGTCGAACAGGCGGGCGCTGTCGGAGGCGACGTGGAAGTAGCCCTGCGGCAGCGCGTGCTGGCTGAAGGCGGGTGCGGCGCGCAGGTCCAGGACGAGATCAAACGTCTCTGCCATGGACTCCGGCGTGCGGCCGAAATCGATGGCGCCGGCCACGCCGCAGGCCTTCACGCAGGCGCGGTGCGAGGTGCAGCGCGAGAGGTCCACCTGGTAGTCGAAGCCGATGGCGCCCTCGGGGCAGGCGTCCACGCAGGCGTTGCAGCGGGTGCAGAGGTCCAGGTCGATGGGGTTGCCGCTGTCCCAGCGCACCTGGAAGGCGCCCAGCCAGCCGGTGACGGCCGTGACGCGCCCGGCGAACACGGCGCGCTCGCGCCCCTGGGGCAGCGCGCTGCCGGCCTCGCTGAGCAGCAGGGTCACGTCCAGCTTGTCGGCCAGCATGGCGGCGGCGCGCTCGGCGGCTTCGGCCGCGCCGATGACCAGGAGCCGCCCGGCGCTGCGGTAGCTCACCGTGGGCACGGGCTCGGCTTCGGGCAACTGCGCGGCGGCAATCAGCGCGGCGAGCTTGGGCGTGGCGCCGCGCGCGTCCTTGGACCAGCCGCCCGTCTCGCGCAGGTTGACGAAGCGGATGGGTTGTTCCTCGGCCGGCAGCGCCCCTTCGGTCTGCGCGTTGAGCTCCAGGAAGAGGCGTTTTTCCTGCGTGCAGGCCACGAGCAGCTGCTCGCCCGCGGCGGCGGCCGACTTGGCCGCACGCTGGAACTGCACCGCCTCGTGGCGGCACAGCAGCGTGTGCACCGTCTGCAGCCCTTCAGCCTGCGGCAGGGCCCGGGCCAGGCCCGCGCCGTCCAGCGGCATGGTGCGGTTGCAGTTGCAGATCAGGGTCTTCATCGGTGGCGGTGTTCGTCGTGAGCGGCGGCGGCGCCGGGTCGTCGGCCGGCAGCGCGCCGGGGGCGGCGGGCGCGGCGTCGGCCACCGGCGCATCGGGTGCGGGTTCGGCGGCGGATTCGGCGAGCCCGGCAGCCGTGCCGGCCGGCGTGTCCTGGGGGGGCTTCTGGTCCTGGCCCTGGTCCTCCTCCTCGTCGTCGAAGAGGCCCAGCATCTTGGATTGCGCCAACTGGCGCAGCATGCCGGGGGGCAGCGGGTCAGGCTTGTTGTAGTCGTCGATGTAGATGTCGAGACCGTCCATCACGTTGAAGTGTGGATCGGAAAAGAGCTTGCGCAGCGCGGCGTTCTTCACGTCCGGCGCCACGTCGCGGGCGACGAAGCGGGAGTAGTCCGATTCGCGGCCGAGGTTAGAAACGTCCTCCAGCGTGGGCGGCGGCGCGGCGGGCTTTACATCGACCGGCGGCTGGACCTCGGCCGCGGGTTGCGCCGGGACGGTAGCCACCGGCGCTACGGGCGGCGCTGCCAGCGGCGCGGGCTCGGCGGGCGGCTCGCCGCGCGTGACCTGCGCCTTGCGCCGCGACCAGCGGGAGAAGAAGCCGTCGTCGGCCATGCCGTGAAACTCCTGCGTGGACGAAAAGGGAGCGGAAAGAGTAGCGGTCTCGTCAGCCGCCGCGCCCGCGGTCCTCGGGGCGCTGGAAGGAGGCCGGGCGTTGGCGCTTCTTGGGCTCGGGGCGGTAGTGCTCGTCCACGAAGGCCTGCAGCCACTCGCGCACGCCCGCGTGCAGCGGCACGTTGTCCACGCGCTCCTGCGCGTCCAGCCAGCGGCCGGCCTCGTTGTAGGAGAGGCTCACGATCTCGGGGCGGGCGCGGGAGGGGTCTTCGTCATCGACGCGCCACATCACGAACCACACCGGCGAGCCGGCGGAGAGGTTGAGGTAGTAGCCCTCGGCCTCGTCCTTGAACAGCTCCAGCTCGAAGCCGGGGAAGAGGAAGCTGGCCGTCTTGCCGTCGTCGCGCAGCAGCCGCGGCTCGCTGCCGAAGCCGCCCTCGTCAGGCAGCACCTCGGCGATGCGGTGGCGCCAGTCCTCCCAGCGGTTGGGCTGGTGCTCGCGCTCCATCAGGACCGCGACGCGCACCGAGGGACGGCTGGCGGTCATCGACTTGGCTTCAGCTGTTCTTGGAGATGGAAATGGTGGGGAACTTGCTTGAAAAATCCTTGGCCTTGGCGGCGATCTTGATGGCCACCTGGCGCGCCACGGCCTTGTAGATGCCGGCGATCTCGCCGTCGGGGTCGCTCACCACGGTGGGCCGGCCGCTGTCGGCCTGCTCGCGGATGCCCAGGGACAGCGGCAGCGCGCCCAGGTAGTCCACGTTGTATTCGGCGGCCATCTTCTTGCCGCCCTCGGCGCCGAAGATGTGCTCGACGTGGCCGCAGTTGGTGCACACGTGCACGGCCATGTTCTCCACCACGCCCAGGATGGGCACGCCCACCTTCTCGAACATCTTCAGGCCCTTGCGCGCGTCCAGCAGCGCGATGTCCTGCGGGGTCGTCACGATGATGGCGCCGGTGAGCGGCACCTTCTGGCTGAGCGTGAGCTGGATGTCGCCGGTGCCCGGGGGCATGTCGACGATGAGGTAGTCCAGGTCGCCCCAGTTGGTCTGGCGCAGCAGCTGTTCCAGCGCCTGCGTGGCCATGGGGCCGCGCCACACCATGGGGTTGTCGGCCTCGATGAGGAAGCCGATGGACATGACCTGCACGCCGTAGTTCTCCAGCGGCTCCATGGTCTGGCCGTCGGCGCTCTCGGGGCGGCCCTCGATGCCCATCATCATGGGCTGGCTGGGGCCGTAGATGTCGGCGTCCAGGATGCCCACGCGCGCGCCCTCGGCGGCCAGCGCCAGCGCCAGGTTGGCGGTGGTGGTGCTCTTGCCCACGCCGCCCTTGCCGGAGGACACGGCGACGATGTTCTTCACCTTGGGCAGCAGCTGCACGCCGCGCTGCACGGCGTGGGCCGTGATGTCCACGCTCAGGTTGGCGCTGACGTTGCCCACGCCCGGCACGGTGCGCGCGGCGGCGATGAGGGCGCGGCGCAGGCCGGCGATCTGGCTCTTGGCCGGGTAGCCCAGGACGACGTCGAAGCTGACTTCGTCGCCCTCGATGCGCAAATTCTTGAGCTGGCGGGAGGAGACGAAGTCGCGGCCCGTGTTGGGGTCGATGACGGTCTTGAGCGCATCCAGCAGCGCGGCTTCGGTGACGGCCATGTGGTTTGTAGTGAGGCGGTTCTTGAGACGCCGGGCAGTCTATCCGAGGGGGGGTGACCTTGACCCGGAGCCTAGAATCCGGCTTTGCCCCGCGCGCCCAAGAGACCCTTGATGACACGCCAGCTTTTCGTCACCACCGCCCTGCCCTACGCCAATGGCGCGTTCCACATCGGCCACATCATGGAGTACATCCAGGCCGACATCTGGGTTCGCTACCAACGCATGCGCGGCAACCGGGTGCACTTCGTGGGCGCCGATGACGCCCACGGCGCGCCCATCATGATTGCCGCCGAGAAGGTCGGAAAAACCCCACAACAGTTCGTGGCCGAGATCGCCGCCGGGCGCAAGCAGTACCTGGACGGCTTCCACATCGCCTTCGACCACTGGCACTCCACCGACGCGCCCGAGAACCACGCGCTGGCCCAGGACATCTACCGGGCGCTGCGCAAGGAAGGCCTGATCGCCATCCGCAACATCGAGCAGTTCTTCGACCCGGTGAAGTCCATGTTCCTGCCGGACCGCTACATCAAGGGCGAATGCCCCAAGTGCGGCGCCAAGGACCAGTACGGCGACTCCTGCGAGGTCTGCGGCGCGGTGTACGCGCCCACCGAGCTGAAGAACCCCTACTCCACCCTCACCGGCGCCACGCCGGTGATGAAGACCTCCGAGCACCACTTCTTCCAGCTCTCCTCGCCGCGCTGCCTGGAGTTCCTGCAGCAGTGGACGCAGGCCTCCGGGCGGCTGCAGCCGGAAGTGCTCAACAAGATCAAGGAGTGGTTCGCCGCCGACGACGAGGGCCACGTGGGCCTGTCCGACTGGGACATCAGCCGCGACGCGCCTTACTTCGGCATCGAGATCCCCGACGCCCCGGGCAAGTACTTCTACGTCTGGCTTGACGCCCCCGTGGGCTACCTCGCCTCGCTCAAGGCCTGGTTCGACCTGGGCGGCCCCGCCAGGCGCGACGGCGAGACGCGCACGTTCGAGCAGTTCGTGGCCGACCCGGCGGTGGAGCAGTACCACTTCATCGGCAAGGACATCACCTACTTCCACACCCTGTTCTGGCCCGCGATGCTGCATTTCAGCGGCCGCAAGGTGCCGGACAACGTGTTCGTGCACGGCTTCATCACCGTCAGCGGCGAGAAGATGAGCAAGTCGCGCGGCACGGGCATCAGCCCGCTGAAGTACCTGGACATCGGCATGAACGCCGAGTGGCTGCGCTACTACATCGCCGCCAAGCTCAACGCCAAGGTCGAGGACGTGGACTTCAACCCCGACGACTTCGTCGCCCGCGTCAACTCGGACCTCGTCGGCAAGTACGTCAACATCGCCAGCCGCGCCGCCGGCTTCATCGCCAAGCGCTTCGACGGCGTGCTCAGCGCCGACCTGGGCGTGGAAGGCCGCGCCCTGCTGGACGGCCTGCGCGCCGCGCGCGAAGGCATCGAACAGCTCTACGAGGAGCGCGAGTTCGGCAAGGCCGTGCGCGAGGTCATGGCCCTGGCCGACCGCGTCAACGCCTACGTGGACCAGCACAAGCCCTGGGACCTGGCCAAGAAGCCGGAGCTTGCCGCCGCGCTGCACGACGTGTGCAGCACCTGCATCGAAGCTTTCAGATTGCTCACCATCTACCTGAAGCCGGTGCTGCCGTCCGTGGCGGCTCAAGTGGAGAAATTCCTGCAGGTGGAGCCCATGACGTTTGCCGACGCCTCGCGCGCCCTGGGCGCGCACCGCATCGGCCAATACCAGCACCTCATGCAGCGCGTGGACCCCAAGCTGCTGGACGCGCTGTTCGAGCCGCCCGCCGCCGCGGCCGCCCCCGCGGCGCCGGCGGCCGACGCGCCGGAGCTGCCCGGCGGCGAGGCCATCGCGCCCACCATCGGCATCGAGGACTTCACCAAGATCGACCTGCGCATCGCCCGCATCGTCGAGGCGCGCAAGGTCGAGGGCAGCACCAAGCTGCTGCAGCTCACGCTGGACGTGGGCGAAGGCCGCACGCGCAACGTCTTCAGCGGCATCCAGTCGGCCTACGCGCCGGAGCAGCTCGTGGGCAAGCTCACCGTGATGGTGGCCAACCTGGCGCCGCGCAAGATGAAGTTCGGCGTGAGCGAAGGCATGGTGCTGGCGGCCAGCCACGACGACGAGAAGGCGCACCCCGGCATCCACATCCTGGAGCCCTGGCCCGGCGCACAGCCCGGCATGCGGGTGCGCTGATGAACGGGTGCCGGACGCGACCGACCAGCCTCACGGCGGGTCCGTCGCGCCGGCGCCGCTTCATCGCCCTGCGCCACCACTGCGGGCCCCCTCCCGAGACACGCCCCATGGACGTGTCCGCTTGCACAGCATCGAGGAGGGAGTTTCATGCTCGCACTGCACCGCTTCCAGCCGCGCCTCATCCAGGCGCTGCGCGGCTACACCAAGGCCCAGCTCATAGGCGACCTGGGCGCCGGCCTGACCGTCGGCATCGTCGCCCTGCCCCTGGCCATGGCCTTTGCCATCGCCAGCGGGCTCAAGCCTGAACAAGGCATCTTCACCGCCGTCATCGCCGGCTTCCTGATCGCGGCGCTGGGCGGCTCCAACGTCCAGATCGGCGGGCCGGCCGGCGCCTTCATCGTCATCGTCTACGGCATCCAGGCGCAGTACGGCCTGGCCAACCTGATCATCGCCACCATGCTGGCCGGCGTGCTGCTGTTCGCGCTGGGGCTGCTGCGGCTGGGCGCGCTGGTGCGCTACATCCCGGTGGGCATCGTCATCGGCTTCACCAACGGCATCGCCGTGCTCATCGGCCTGTCGCAGCTCAAGGATTTACTCGGCTTGCGCATAGCCAAGATGCCGGCCGACTTCTTCGCGCAGATCCACGCGCTGTGGACGCACATCCACACCCTCAACCCCGCCGCCCTGGCCATGGGCTTGGGCAGCCTCGCGCTGGTGGTGGTGTGGCCCAAGTCCTATGCCATGCCCACCGCGCCCATTGGGCTGCTGCAGAAGCTGCGACGCCATGCGGCGCAGGTGCCGGGCACGGTGATCGCGCTGGTGCTGGCCACGGTCACGGCGCGCGTGGCGGGGCTGGACGTGGAGACCATCGGCTCGCGCTTCGGCGGCATTCCGCAGTCGCTGCCGGCCTTCGCGCTGCCAGCCTTTGAATGGACGAGCGTCAAGCAGCTGCTCATGCCCACGCTGACCATCGCGCTGCTGGGGGCCATCGAGTCGCTGCTGTGCGCGCGCGTGGCCGACAACATGAGCGACCTGCCCCGCCACGATCCCAATCAGGAGCTGATGGCGCAGGGCGTGGCCAATTTCGTGGCGCCGCTGTTCGGCGGCATGCCGGCCACCGGCACCATCGCCCGCACCTCCACCAACGTGCGCAGCGGCGCGCACACGCCCGTGGCGGGCATGGTGCACGCGCTGGTGCTGCTGGCCATCGTGCTGGTGGCGGCCCCCTTGGCGGCGCACGTGCCGCTGTCGGCGCTGGCGGGCATCCTGCTGTTCGTGGCCTGGAACATGGGCGAGTGGCACGAGTTCGCGCGGCTGCGCCAGTTCAAGCTGCCCTACCGCACGGTGATGGTGGGCAGCTTCGTGCTGACGGTGGTGTTCGACCTGACCGTGGCCGTCGAAGCCGGGCTGCTGATGGCCTGCGGCTTCTTCATCCTGCGCATGAGCGACCTCTTCCGCGTCGAGCCGCTGGAGGTGCCCAAGGCGCCGCCCGGCGTGCGGGTGATGCAGGTCTATGGCGCCCTGTTCTTCGGCGCCGTGGGCAAGCTGGAGCCGCTGGCGGCGCAACTGCCGCCGCACACGCGCGTGCTGGTGCTGGAGATGCACCGCCTGGTGGCCCTGGACACGACGGGCGTGGACGCCCTCACGCAACTGGCGCGCGACCTGCAGCGCCGCGGCGTGGGGTTGATATTGGCAGAGCTCAACGAGCAGCCGCTGTCGCTGCTCCAGCGCGCGGGGCTGGAGGACATCCTGGGCGCGCGCTGCCTGTTCCGCACGCTGCAGGAGGCGCTGGCGGTGCAGGCGGCGCAGGAGGACGAGGCGCGGACGGCGTAGCAGGCGGGCTCATCGTTCAGGAATCTGAACGATGGGGGCCATTCAATGGGGGCTCAGCGGGCACGGAAGTGAACGATGGCGGTGTCCCGCGGCGCTGGCTTGCGCGCCGCCACCTTGCCGTCACGCATCCAGCGCCGCCCCCAACCACTCCAGCACCAGCCGGTTGAACCCCGGCGAGCGCAGCAGCTCGCCCGCGGCGGCCAGCGCCTCGGCGTCCGGCCTGGCGGCCACCGCCTCCAGTTGCGCCTTGAACGCCTGCAGCGAGGCCGCCTCCGGCCGCAGCGCCGCCGCGCGCAGACCGTCTTCCACGGCTTCCAGGGCGGCTTGCAGGTGGTCAGGGCCGCCTGAACCGTCGGCCAGCTCAGCGGCGTTGGCCAGGAGCTGGCGCAGCGCGGTGGCCAGGGTGTCGGCCTCCAGCCGCAATGCGGGCACGTGCTGGATGCCGCGCGCCAGGCGCTCGCCGCGCTCGGCCTTGCTGCGCACGTCCAGCCACAGGCCGTGGCGCAGCACGCCTTCGCCGGCCAGGGCCAGCAGCGCGTCCACCGGGCCGCTCAGCAGCTCGTACTCCAGCTCGGACATGGGCGACTCGTCCGCTCCGGCGCGCAGCGCGCCTTCGTCCAGCGCCAGCTCGATCTCGGCGTCGGCCTGGCGCAGCCGCAGCACGGTGCGGTGCACGTCGGTCTCGAAGGTGGGGCGCAGCTCGCGGTCGGCCAGCGCCCGGCGCAGCGCGGCGCCGGCCGGGGTGCCGTCGTGCCGGGCGATGTCGAGCTGCACCGCCTCGCCCGCGCCCAGGCGGACTTCGTGCTCCAGGCGCTGCATCACGCCGTCGCCGCGGCCCTTGAGCGTCTGCACCCAGGCCTCGCCCTCGCGGCGCAGGCGCAGCGCCATGCCGGCGGCGGCCAGGGCGCGGTCGTCCGTGTCGAAGTAGCGCGCCTGCAGCCGCAGCGGCTGGCCGCCTGCGGCGTCCACCTCGGCACGCACGGCGGCGCGGGTGGCGCTCGGGATCTGGAATTTCAGTTCGGTTTCGGTGCTCATGGGGCTTTCGCAATGGGAGCCGGTGGACTGCGGCGGGCCGCAACGCCATCGGATTCATGGCCAACGGAGGCGGCGCCAACGGGTGCGGGGCAAGCACCGCGCTCAGGTTTGGGCTCTTGCCCGGGCTCAGTAGCGCTCGCCGGGGACTTCGTCGATGCGGGCCACGGATTTCACCTTGCCCTCGGCGTCGAAGGTGACGCTGAAGAGTTTTTCCTGCTGGCCGTCGAGGTAGCGCCAGTCCCAGACCTCGGTCTGGCTCAGGCGGTATGGCACGCGCTTGGCGGGGCGGCCGAGCAGGTCGCGCACCGCCTGCTGCGCCATGCCGGGCTGGACCATCTCGAAGTAGCGGGCGGAGAGCACCTGGCGCAGCGCGCTCATGCGCCCGTCCGGGCCGATGGTGATAAGGTAGTTCTGCCGCCCGGCGGGCTGGCGCGGGTACTCCAGCGTCCGGGAGCCGTCCGGCTCCTCGCGCACGCGGTCGGGCTCGCCGAACTGGCGGCGCACGTCGGCCTCGGTGGCCACGCCTTCTTCGAGCTTGTCGATGCGCTGCTCGTCGCAGCCGGCCAACAGCCAGCCCAGCGCCGCGAACAACGCCACTTTCCACCACCGCGTTTCGGGACTGCCCAAAGTTAAAATCCTCGTTTTCGTGCGACACGTGTCGCCGCGTGCCCTCCCTCTGGGGGGTGCTCCCTAGCTGTAGGGCAACACAGCAATAGGAATTCTGCTCTTAGGAGTGGTCTTCCTTGGAAACCTCGTAAGAGGTCACCAGGCCAATAACCTGGTGTTTCAGTTGGGCATTACCTGCTCAGGTAGGGCAATGTCCGCGACGGAAGAGTCTGCGCGAAAGCGTCAGGCAGGACCGTGGCGGAAGTGCGCCTATAGCACCTGAAAGGCAATGCTCCTCTACGCGGCAAAGCTTCGAATTGCCTTGTCACACTTGTCGGGAGACAAGGACGTGACCTGTTGTGCGACCAACAGTAGCCCAAGGTGGCATGCAAGGCTGGCAACGGTCTTGTGTGAAGCCCACCTGACAATGCACTCCCGCTCCGAGCGGTATGTCTCGTCCGTGAGGACAGATATAGAAACTGCCAGCAGAAGGCGGTGGAGAGGCTAGGCTTGTTCTGAACGGGCAACGTATGTGAACTGTCGTTCTAACCCGGGTTAGGATTGAATGGCCAAATCTGCTGTTAGGCCATAGCCAAAAGGCACGCTGCCAGGCTGCACCTGTGGAAACTAGGTGTACGTCGCTGACGCGCAGCCCCGGGAGAGACAGGCCCGTCCCAGACAGATGTTGCGGCTTCGGCCAAGACATCGGTAATTCGAGGAACGTGGTAAGCCCCACTGCTCGCCGATGTGCTTCGGCACGCCGGCAGGGAAGCCGCAAGGCGACCTGTCGAGTGAGGGGGTATGGGATCGTGGAAAAAGCGAACGCCTGGCTGTAATGGCTGGGATAGGGGCTCATGCCCTGCCGCAAAAGCGGGCTGACTTTCACGTGGTGCAGCCGTCGTATGTCGGCTGCTGAGTTCTTCACCGCCCCGAAGGGACGCACGAGCCCTTCGGGGCGGACGTGCGTCCTCAGGCGGGTTTAAACCTGATGAGGAATGCATGGAAGAGATCGTCAGCGATGACGGTTCTGCGTCCTCACACCTGCCCGATTCCTGGCATGCCATTGACTGGCGCCGGGTGGAACAGCAGGTGAGAACAACGCAGATGCGGATTGCGAAGGCAACGCAGACCAGCGATTGGCGCAGGGTGAAAGCCCTGCAACGGTCGCTAACCCGCTCGTTCACTGCCAGGGCACTGGCGGTCCGACGAGTGACTGAAAACCAAGGCAAGCGAACGGCAGGAATCGATCGCACGCTATGGGAAACGCCGACCAGCAAATGGACGGCTGTCAGTGAACTGAAGCAGCAACGGGGTTACAGGCCCTCGCCCTTGCGGCGGGTCTACATCCCGAAGGCCAATGGCAAGGAACGCCCTTTGGGCATTCCAACCATGAAAGACCGGGCGATGCAGGCACTCCACCTGTTGAGCCTGGAACCTGTCGTGGAGTCGCAAAGTGATCCGAACAGCTACGGCTTTCGTCGGAATCGCTGCACGGCTGACGCCATGAGCCAACTGTTCGTCTGCCTATCCAAGAAGGCTTCGGCCCAATGGGTACTGGAAGCGGACATTGAAGGCTGCTTCGACCACATCAACCACGAGTGGCTGGTGAACCACGTCCGCATGGACAGGAACATCGTGCGCAAATGGTTGAAGGCTGGGGTGGTCTACAAAGGCCAACTGACGCCGACAGATGCAGGCACGCCGCAAGGCGGCATCATTTCGCCAACTCTGGCGAACGTGGCACTGAACGGGCTGGAAACTGGTCTGACCGCGCATCTCACTGCACGGTTTGGCAAGTGGAACGGCTCGCTTCTCAAAGTCAATGTCATCCGGTACGCCGACGACTTTGTAATTACCGGAACGTCGAAAGACATTCTGGAAACCGAAGTCCGGCCTTGGGTAGAAACCTTCCTCTCACAAAGAGGATTGCGACTGTCACCGGCAAAGACTCGCGTCACGCACATTGACCAAGGGTTTGACTTCCTGGGCTGGAATTTCCGGAAATATTCTGGAACCCTGCTCATCAAACCAAGCAAGAAAAACGTGCAAGCGTTTTATAGCAAGGTAAAGGAAGCCATAAGAAGCCACCTCATGGTGCAACAGGCCGACCTTATAAAACTGCTAAACCCAATCCTCAAAGGTTGGGCGCAGTACCACCATCCGGTGGTTGCAAAAGCGACCTTCAGCCGCATCGACGCGTTACTTTGGTGGCGCCTGATGCGGTGGGCCATGCGCAGGCATCCAAATAAATCCCGTCAATGGATTGCCAATAAATATTGGCACTCCATAAGTGGGCGAACTGAGTTCGCACTACGGACAGGATTTGTTGAAGGAGAGCCTGTGTGGTTGCGTCTGTACCAACTTGCCGACACGAAAATCGTGCGGCATGTAAAGGTCAAAGGGGACTACAACCCCTTTGATCCCAAATGGGAAGCGTATGGCGAAGACCTGCGCGCGAAGCGTCTGCTGCAAAGCATGGCGTACCGCAAACAGTGGATTTCTCTGTACCTTTCCCAGCGGAAACGATGCGCCCTTTGCATGGAGCCCATCACGACGGAGTCGGGCTGGCACGACCATCACCTGATACCTCGGGTGGAGGGCGGGTCGGATTCCCTCTCCAACCGGGTGCTGCTGCACCCGGTCTGCCATTCGCGCCTACACGCCCTCGGGCTGTCGGTTGCGAAGCCGGCCTCAGCATGAGGCTTAGAGCGTTCGGTCGGATAAAATCGCAGGTTCCGTCCGAACGTTTTTGCTGTGCTTGAGCCGAATGCGGTGAAAGCCGCACGTTCGGTTCTTAGGGGGGGATAGGTCAGCAATGACCCGTCCCTACCCTCCCCACCATTGTCCCGCCGCGCGCCATGCCTCTCTTCTGGAAGCCCTACAAGTCGGAGTTCGGTCAGTTCCTGGACGAGCTGAAGAACAAGAACCCGGAAATGGAAGCGCAGCAGCGTGCCGGCCGCGCCCTGCTGTGGGACCGCCCGCAGGACCGCCAGGCCACCGCCGAATGGCGCGAGGCCCGCGTGCCCCAGCAGCCCTACGTCTACCAGACCAAGGCCGAGTGATCCCGGCGGCGACGGCCGCCCGCAGCACCCTCGATGGCCGTTTCCGCCTCGCTCCCCTTGCCCGCCGCCCAGGCCGACGCCCTGGCGGACGGGCCTGAACCCATCCATACCGTGACGCCGGCCGCGCCCAAGCTGGACGCCGCCGCGGCTGCGCATGCCCCTGTGGCCGCCAACGAGGCGGTGAACGCGGCCATGGACGCGGTCGAAACCGCCGTCGCGCGCCTCTACGGCGAGCCGCTGTTCAAGCTGCCGCAGGACCTCTACATCCCGCCGGACGCGCTGGAGGTCATCCTCGACGCCTTCGAAGGCCCGTTGGACCTGCTGCTCTACCTGATACGGCGGCAGAACTTCAATATCCTCGACATCCCGTTGGCCGAAGTGACGCGCCAGTACCTGGGCTACGTCGAGGAGATCCGCAAGCGCAACCTGGAGCTGGCCAGCGAGTACCTGCTCATGGCGGCCATGCTCATCGAGATCAAGAGCCGGCTGCTGCTGCCCCCGCCCAAGAGCGAGGACGGCGCCGAGCCGGAAGACCCGCGCGCGGAGCTGGTGCGCCGGCTGCTGGAGTACGAGCAGATGAAGCTCGCCGCGGCCCGCATCGACTCGCTGCCCACGCTGGGCCGCGACTTCATGGCCGCGCAGGTGGCCATTGAACAGGCGCTGGAGCCGCCGCTGCCGGAGGTGCGCCCCGACGACCTGCGCGACGCGTGGCTGGCCATCGTCCGCCGCGCCAAGCTCAACCAGAGCCACACCATCACGCGCGAGCAGCTCTCGGTGCGCGAGCACATGAGCATCGTGCTGCGCCGCCTCAAGGAGCGGCCCTACGTGGAGTTCGAAGCCCTCTTCGACGTGCGCCGCGGCCTGCCCGTGCTGGTGGTGACCTTCGTGGCCATGCTGGAGCTGGCGCGCGAGCGGCTGCTGGAGATCACCCAGGCCGAGGCCTTCGCGCCCATCTACGTGTGCCTGGCCTCGCCGGCCCAGGCGCCCGCGGACGAGGACGCCCAAGGCTGAGACCGGCCGTCCCGGGGCGTTCCCGGGCTGCCCGGCCCTGCCCTGGGGGCCGTGCGGGCCCGGTGCGCACCGGCCGGGCGGGGGGCGGCTTGTCCTCCCGGGCAGAGGCGAATCCGACTCCCCTGCAGGTAAGGGGGGGCGCGCCTGACCCCCTGTTCGCACGCATACGCTTCCCAAGCCGTGCGGCAAGGCGCATGGCAAGGGACGCCGACCGGCGGCGGGACGAGCCCGGACGTGCAGCCAGACGAGCCGGCCGGGCGGGATCACAAGCCATGCCCTCTGCACCATCCGCATCCTGGGTCACCGAATGCGCGGCCTGCCGCCACAGCAACCCGGCGCGCGCCCACTTCTGCAACGTCTGCGGCGCCCCGCTGCAATCGCCGGCCGCCGCGGCCGCCCGCGCGGCGCACGCCCCCAGCGCCGGCGCCGCCCCGCAAGCGGAGACCGACGTGGCCGAGCCCAAGGGCTTCATGCTGCATTTCAACGACGACAACACGCTGGCCATCGCGCCGCGCTACACGTCGCCCGACCCCGGCGGCGAGGCCGAGACGTCCAACCCCGCCGCGGCGCCTGGCGGCGAGGGGACGGCCTCGTCCACCATCCACGCCGCCGCGGCGCGGCTGGGCGGCATGCACTTCAGCCTGCCCGCGCCCACCCCCAAGGGGCCCGCTACGGCGCCCGCCTCCCGCGCCAACGCCACGTGGACCGGCCCCACCGTGGCCGCCGCCATGCTGGTCCTCACGGCCCTGGTGGGCACGGGCAGCTACCTCTTGGGCCGCGGCACCGCGCCCACGGCCACGGCCACGCCGGGCTACGACGCGATGCAACTGGCCACTCAAGCCACCGCCGCGACGGCCGCGCCCGCGCTGCAGGGCGCCGCGCCGCTGGCCGGGGCGCAGCCCCTGGGCATGGCGACGGCCGCGCTGCCGGCGGCCGGCGGCGGCAACGCCGTGGCCGACAGCCTGGCGCAGGCGCAGCAGGCGCTGGCCATGTCGAAGGCCAATGCGGCCGCCGGCGCCACCGTGGCGCCCGTGGCGCCGGCCCTGCCCGCGCACCAGACGGCC